>CALDQK010000517.1 GCA_937911525.1 uncultured bacterium | reverse complement strand
CCCGTGTCCCAGCTCGTCTCGTCGCCGAGCAGGTCCCGCGCCTCGGCGAAGCGCTCGAGGTCGAGCGCCGCGAGGCGGGTCCCGACGTCGGTGGTCGGCACGTGCTCGAGCAGGACCGAGCCCAGCCCCAGGCGTCCGCCGATCCGCTCCAGCTTGGCGTGGACCTCCTCAATGACCTCGCGCGCCAGCTCGGCCACGCGCGGGTTGTCTCGCGGCGACTCGCCGACCAGGAAGCGCATCGCCGCGTCGAGGCCGACCACGCCGACGACGTCCCAGAGGGCGTCCGCGCGCACCTCCTCGGCGTCGTCGTCGGCGTCTCCGAAGAGGGGGAAGGCCGGCCGGACGACGGAGGCGAACACGCGCCGTCGGCGCAGGTGGAAGGCCCCCAAGAGCGCCTCCACGGCCGCGTCGAGGCGCTCGCTGAAGCCGGCGCGGTTGCCGCGCCCCGCAGCCAGGGCCGCGGCGGGCAGGTTGAGCAGCCCGACCTGGAGCGCGACCTCGCGGACGCGCATCCCCCGCGCGCAGAGCCCCGGACCTGCGCCCGCGGCCAGCTCGACCTCGGCGCCGGCGCGGGCCAGCTCGCGGAGACGCGCCAGCCACAGAACCCAGCCGTCCTCGGGCTCCTCCCCTTGGAGGTGGAGCAGGGTCCGCACGCCCTCGCCGCGCTTCCCCAGCGCGAGCTGGGCGTCGAGGAGGGCTGCGGCCACCCGGGCGCGCGGGTCGTCCTCGGGGTAGGGCTCGAGCAGGAACACCACCTCGGGGGCCGGCTCGAGGTCGTCGGGCACGGGCTCGATCAGGGCCTCGAAGAGCAGCGCCAGCGCCTCGCCCAGGATCGGCTCGTCCGCCCAGGGCGCGAAGGCGTCGGCCAGGCCCACGAGCCCGAAGGCGCGCTCGTAGCTGGTGGTGGCTCCCCGAGTGGCTTGGATCAAGCGTCGGACGGCCTCGAGGCAGCTGCCGGCCGGCTCGTCACCTGCGACCACGGTCTCGACGGCCAGCGCCGAGGCCGCCATCCGGAAGGGGTGGCTCAGCCCCGCCAGGTGGACGTCGCCGCGTCGGTGCGCCGTCGCGCCGGCGCCGGGCACGATCTCGTCGAGGGCGAAGCGCTCGAGCGCGGTCCGCGCCACGCGGTCCTCGAGGGCGATCGGCGCGCGCCCCTGGCCGAGGAAGGCCAGCTGCTCGAGGTCGGGCTTGGGGACGCCGAGGACCTCCAGGCGCCCGAGCTGCGCCGAGTAGCCGCGCTCGAAGAGCTCGGCGTCGATCAGCTCGCGCAGGAGGGTCGTCGTGATCTGGTTCAGGCCGGCCGCGAACACGCGCTCCTCGACCGCGCGCGCGACGTCCTCGGCGGGCTCTCGCTCGAGGCTCGCCTCCTCCATCAGCTCGCTGACGATCCGCTGCTTGGTCCAGGGTCGCGCGGCGCGCAGCGAGAGCACCTCGAGCGAGGTCTCGTCGCTGTTGCCGGCCGAGGGCTCTCGGACCCGCACCTCGGAGCGGCGCCGGCTGCGCCACGAGCGCCAGTCCTCGACGGTTCGCGCCAGGGTCGCGTGGCCCGTCTCCTGCAGGGCGGCGCTGACCGCGCGCGCGATCTGGCGCGTCTCGGGGGCCCGCTCTTCGAGGCGCGCCAGGAAGAGGGTCACGCTGCGCGCGATCTCGCGCCCGAGCGCCTCCAGCTCCTCGTGGGTCGCGCTGCGCCCGCCGCCGCGGATCACCGAGCGCGCGATCCGCGCCTCGTCATAGGGCTCGATTCGCCCGTCCCGTTTCTTGACCCAGCGCGGTGCCACAGTCACCACGTTTTACACGACCGCGGCGGCGGCATCCGGCTCGCTTCGTCAGCCGACATCATCCGCCGATCGGGGCCCGATTTCGGAAATCCGCCTGTCAGAGAAGTGTCACGGCGACTAATCCACAAGGGTTTAGCCCCAGCAAGGGACTGGGCGTCCGAATTGCAATCTGGGCCAGCCCGAGAGGTCGAGATATGAGCGAGCAGCTCTTCGAGGGTGGGGCGTCCTCCCCCTCCGCATTTCCCGTCCGTTCCCTCGCCAGCCAGTCCTTGAACAAGGGCGGCGGCCAGGAGGCCGTCCTGCTGACGGTCAACGGCAAGCTCCGCGGTCGCCGCGCCCGCCAGCTCGGCAACGCGCTCGAGGACCTCGCCGACGAAGGGGTCCGCCGGGTCGTGCTCGACCTGCGCCAGGTCGGCTCCCTCGACAGCCTGGCGGCCTTCAGCCTCGAGACGGGCTTGGACCGCGGGCTGAGGATCTACCTCGTCGTCCAGCAGGGCTTCGGCTTCGACGGCTTCTTCCGCGGCCGCAACCTGCTTCGGCGCTGCTCGGTCCACAACGACCTCGAGCAGGCGATCGCGACCGTGCGCCAGATCGTCGACAGCGGCGTGATGGGCGCGCTAGCGCTCGTCTAGCGCCTCGACAACCTGAGCCAGAGAGACCAGGGAGCTGACGCCCGCGCGTTGGCTCCCTGCTTCGTGTGGACTGCCCCGCGCGCTTCGAGGGCGAGGCGCGCGTGGCGGATTCACCGCAGAGGCGCTGAGGACGCAGAGTCTTCGCAGAGGAGCGCTTCGTCGGCGAGGGCGTCGCTCGTGAAGCGTCCGGAGAGCGAAACGCCAGGGCGAGTTCACTCGCCCTGGCGCAACTCGAGCCGCGAAAGGAGCAGCGACGACTAGTCGATGATCTCCGACTCGTCGACCACGTCGCCGGTGCGGGTGTCGAACACGAAGATCTTGGTCAGGCCGATCCCGGCGAACTCGGGGGCCATATCGACGGTGTAGATCTTGAGCGCGTTCTTGGGGTCTTGAAGTTGCCTAGCGCGAAGGGCCGACCAAGTGGGTCACTACCAGCCGCCCCTCGATCCGCCGCGCGCCCACGTGCAGCTTGGCGCCGGCCTTCAGCTTGGCGAGCACCTTGGTCTGCAGGGCGCGGAGCTTGGCGTCGGCGCTGAGCACGAAGCGGCGCGTGCGCGGCGCGCGGCCCTTGACCTGGCTGGGGACCAGCAGCTCGAGGCGGCCCTCGGCGAAGCGCACGAAGGTCCCCTCGTAGAGCACCTCCTCGCCGGGGGGCTCGGTGACGGGCTTCTCGGGCGCGTCCTTGCCGGCGGCGACCTGCCAGGACCCGCGGCGCTCGGGGAGCACGAGGTAGTCGCCGGCCGTCTTGGCGACGGCGCTCAGCGCCCGGATCGCGCTCACGCCCCGCAGCGAGAGGGTGATCGTGCCCTGGACCTTGGGCCCGATCACGATGCTCTTGTCCGCGTAGCGCGCGAGCAGGAGCAGGACCGTGCGCACGTTGGCGTCGTAGAGCTCGATGTCGATCAGGTCGGCGGGCCGGTAGAGCAAGAGCGTCTCGCCGTGGCGGCGGATCTTGCAGCGCGTGCGCTCCGCGATCAGGTCGAGCGCGATCCGCCAGGAGACGTCGCGCAGGGTCAGGCTGACCGTGGCGCTCACGTCGGGGTCGAGCAGGATCGTCTTGCCGGTCTGCTTGCTGATCCGCGCGAGCAGCTCGGCGAGGTCCATCTCCTCGGCGTCGATCGAGATCTGCCGCGTGACTCGGCGCGGCTCCTCGTCGCCGCGGGCGATCCCGAGGGCCGCCAGGGACAAGAACGAAACGAGCGCGATCGTCTTCATAGGACTCCCCTTCCCACCTTGACAGGTCCTACGGAGCCCGTCCCCCGAGACGAAGCTACGCCCCTGGTTTGGGATAAGTCTTTGGCTGGCTGAGCTCGTGCAGGGTCTTGCCCAGCCAGACCATGAACGCGACCGAGGTCACCCCCGAGCCGATCACGAGGCCAGCGATCAGCCCGAAGAAGGGCTCCTGGTCCAGCTGACGCGCGGCGAAGGCGCCGACGAGCGCCAAGGGGGCCGCCAGCAGCACGTAGCGCACGAATGCCATCACCAGGCCCGGCGCGCCGCGCTGGAGCGCCTCGAAGGCGGGGCGGCAGAGGATGAAGGGCACCGCGCACAGGGCGCCGAGCGGGGTCCCGAAGCGGACCGCGAAGGAGGCCAGGCGCTGGGTCGTCTCGCCCTCGGCCAGCAGGCGGGCCAGGGGCGCGCTGCCGAAGTAGCAGAGCGGCGCGGCGATCAGGACCACGTAGACCAGGGCCAGCTTGAAGGCGCCGCCGAGCTGCTCGCGGACCTCGCCGTGGCGCCCCTCGCCGATCACGCGCGCCACGAAGGGCAGGACCGCGACGCCGGTCGCGATCACGGGCATCAGCGCCAGCATCACCGAGCGGTGATAGATCGCGTAGGCCGCGATCGCCTCCTTGGCGTCGCCGAAGCTCGCGAGCACGCCGTTGACCAGCGCGCCCTCGGTGCTCATCAGCACGTAGGTCAGCGCCGAGGGCACGCCCAGGGCGAAGAGCGCCGCGTAGGGGCGGTTGAGCAGGCCAGCGTCGGTGTAGCCCGGGCGCTTGCCGTAGCGCTTGCGCGGCGGCGCCGCCGTCTTCCAGTCCTCGCGCCGCTGCGCCTCGAGCGCGCGCGCGCGCAGCAGGGCGTAGAGGAGCGAGCCCAGCCGAGCGAGCCCCGTGGCGAGGCCGATCCCGAAGATCCCCCAGCCGAAGCCGAACACGAAGAGCGTGTTGAGGGCCAGGTTCAGCACGCCCGAGATCAGCCCCGCGATCATGGTCGAGCGCGTGTCGTGGTGGGCCTTGATCAGCGAGTCGGGCAGGACGGACCAGAAGGCGCAGAGCGCGATCCCCGCCATCGCGGTCGCGCCGTAGATCCGGAAGTCGCGCGCGAGGTCGGCCTCGAGGGGCAGGTGGGGGGCGAGCAACCACAGCCCCGCCGCGACGCAGAGGAAGAAGGCGCTGAGGGCGATCACGATCTTGCGGCTGACCGCGAGCAGCTGGGTCAGCTGCCCCTCGTGCTGCTCGCCCATGGCCTTGCTCAGGTAGCTGGTCAGGGCGGCCGAGGTCCCGACCCAGCAGGCGATGAAGGTGAACTCGATCGGGAAGAAGAGCCCGATCGCGGCCACGGCCGAGTCGCCGAGCTGGCCGGCGTAGACGACGTCGATCGAGCTCAGGAGCGAGCGGATCGTGAAGCTCACGATCAACGGCGCCGCGAGCGCGAGCAGAGTCTTGCGAGGAGCGTCGGCCATATCGGGCGGAGTCTACGTCGCCCCGCGCGTAGAATCCCGGCCCATGGCCGAGACCGAATCCGCGCCTGAGCCCAGCGACGACGACGCCGAGGGCGAGCCCGAGGACAGCTTCCGGCTGGGTGAGCGCCCGGCCGACATGGCGAGCGCGCGCCATGCTCACCGGGTGGAGCGCGTGATCGAGGAGCTGGGCCTGGCCGAGGCCGAGAGCGCGCACCAGCACCTGGCCGAGACCGCCGTGTGGCTGGCCCTGATGAACCTCGAGCTCGAGCTGGAAGAGCCCCTCGAGGACTGGCTGCTCGGGCTGAGCTGGGAGCCGATCGCGCCGGGGCGCGCCAGCCGAGACCCCTTCTTTCAGCGCCTGGCGCTGGGGCTGATCCTGCAGGAGGGCGCGCGCCAGCCGGGCGCTCCGGCGGCGGCCCGTGCGCTGGCCGCCCTGGCCACGGTCGCGCTGGGCTGTTCGGACGCGTCCGCCGGCGCGCGGCTCCAGCGCGGCTGCGCCTCGCTGGGGCTGCTGCCCCTCGTGGATCAGGTGCCGGTCGCGCTGCCGATCCGCGCCCTGGCGCTCGAGTTCCGCCACTTGCCCCTGAGCGAAGGCCCACCGCCGGCCTTCGTGGCCCGGATCGAGGACCTCCTCGACCGGCTCAACGCGACCGGCCTGCTCGGCGTGCGCTTGAGCGACCACCCCGCCGTGCGCGACGACCCCGAGCTCCCTCGCTGGGAGGCCCTGCTGCACACCCGCGCGCCGAGCCTGCTCGGCCTGGCCCGGGTCCTCCTGGCCCAGGAGGCTCCCTTCCCCGGCCTGAGCGAGCTCCGCGCCGCGCTCGAGGAGGAGGGCTATCCGGTCCCCGAGGATCGAGAGCGCGCGGAGGCGATCTTGACCCGCCGCTACGCCAGCCTGCGTAAGCGGCTGGCGGACACCCCCTTCGCCCTGCTGGAGCCCAGCGCAGGCTACGGGCTGCCTCCTCGCTGACCGTGCACGATGGGCACGGGCGCGCTAATTCCTTCTATACTTCTGCCCGGAAGAAGGAGGCGGAGTGTCGGAGACGTCCCCGCTCGGATACGCCCGCGGCGTGCTCGACGAGCTGCGCGCGCGCCACGAGAACCTGTCCCGCGAAGAGCTCCTCGAGCTGGTGTGCACCCTCACCAAGGAATACGTGCTCGACCAGACGATCCCCTTCGACTTCCCGATGCCCGAGCGGGCCGAGGCCATGCGCGGCGATCGCCCGGACATGCCCGAGGGCCAGGACGAGGCGGAGGAGGTTCCCAGCGAGGAGCGCTTCGCGCGCCTGATCAGCGGTCTCAAGGCGCGGACCGGGCTGCCCCAGCTGGAGAACTTCTCGATCGAGGCCGGCAAGGCCGTGCTGGTGGTCGACAACCAGAAGGTCGTGTTCGGCGAGCGGGTCACGGTCTCGCTCTTCTCGGGCCGCCCCCGCCGCGGCACCGGCCCGGTCGGCGCGCCGCCCGCCACGCCCAACCCGGGCGCCCCCAGCGCGAGCGCCCCCAGCCCGGGCGCCCCCAGCCCGGGCGCCCCCAGCGCGAGCCCCAGCCGCGCCCCCGCGCCGAGCGCGCCGGCCAAGGCTCCCAGCGAGCCTGAGCGCGCCCCCATGATCGACCTCGACGACGACGAGGACGTGGACTACGAGGACGACTCCGGCGTCGAGCGCTTCGGCGGCCTCGACCTGGACTGACCTGACCTGGACCCAGCGACCCACACGGGCCCCTTAGGAGAGACATGAGCACCACCGAGGTCGAGCAGCCGGTCTTCGAGAGCGCCAACGAGCGCCCCTCGAGCGTCGAGCAGCTGACGTACCTGATCAAGGCGCGCTACCCCCTGATCTGGGTCACCTCCCCCGAGGAGGAGCGGGTCGGCAAGCTGCTCTTCCGGCGCGTGGCCGACAAGTGCGGCATGCGGGCCTTCGCCTGGTCGATCACCGAGGGCTTCGCCGACAAGGACCCCGACGCGAGCGACTGGGGCGCCGCCGACAAGATCGAGCCGATCGAAGCCCTCAAGTGGATGAAGTCCTACAACAAGGGCCCGGCCCTCTTCGTGCTCCGTGACTTCCACGAGTTCATGAAGAACCCGAGCGTCAAGCGCCTCCTGCGCGACATCGCGCGCGAGTTCCCCAAGAAGGGGCGCGCCTGCGTGATCCTCTCGCCGGTCCAGAAGATCCCGCCCGAGATCGAGAAGGAGTTCGCGGTCGTCGACTTCGACCTGCCCTCGCTCAAGGACGTCAAGCGGATCATGGGGCGCGTGGCCGACTCGCTGCGCGGCCACAAGAACGAGACGCTCTCCACTTGGCTGGCCGAGTTCGACAAGGACGAGGCCGAGCAGCTCAAGGTGGCCGAGGCCGCCCTGGGCCTGACCGCCTTCGAGGTCGAGAACGTGCTCGCCAAGTCGGTGGTCCAGGTCAAGCGCTTCGACCTCGACATCATTCACTCCGAGAAGGAGCAGATCATCCGCAAGAGCGGGATCCTCGACTTCATGCACCCCGACGCGTCCTTCGCGGGCGTCGGCGGCCTCTCGCAGATGAAGGACTGGCTGCGCAAGCGCTCCAAGGCCTTCACCGTCGAGGCGCGCGAGTTCGGGCTGCCCGAGCCGCGCGGGATCCTGATGCTCGGGATCCCGGGCTGCGGTAAGTCGCTGATGGCGAAGGCCGTCAGCTCGCTCTGGCGCCTGCCCCTGATCCGGCTCGACATCGGCAAGGTGTTCGGCTCGCTGGTCGGCAGCTCGGAGGAGGGGATCCGCAAGGCGATCAAGACCGCCGAGTCGGTCGCGCCCTGCATCCTGTGGCTGGACGAGCTCGAGAAGGGCCTCTCGGGCACCCAGAGCTCGGGCCAGTCCGACGGCGGCACCACCGCGCGCGTGTTCGGAACCTTCATCACCTGGCTGCAGGAGAAGCAGTCGGCGGTGTTCGTGATCGGCACGGCCAACAACGTCAAGATGCTCCCGCCCGAGCTGCTGCGTAAGGGCCGCTTCGACGAGATCTTCTTCGTCGACCTGCCCGCGCCGAGCGAGCGCAAGACGATCTTCGACATTCACATCAAGAAGCGCCGCCGCGACCCGGCCAAGTTCGACGTGGACGGGCTGACCGAGGCCACCGACGGCTTCTCGGGCTCGGAGATCGAGCAGGTCGTGATCTCGGCCCTCTACGACGCCTTCGACGAGGGCGTCGAGCTCAACGACCAGCACCTCCTGCGCGCGGTCGGGGACACGGTCCCCCTCTCGCGGACCATGCACGAGGACATCAACGACATGCGCGACTGGGCCAAGAGCCGCGCTCGCCTCGCCAGCAGCGACTACCGCTCGGAGCAGCGCGAGACCACGCGCAAGATCGACATCTAGGCCGCCAAGGAGCTCGCATGAGTCACTTCACCGAGGTCAAGACCAAGCTCAAGTGCCTCGTGACCCTCAAGAAGGTGATCGAGGAGATGGGCTTCGCCTTCAAGGAAGGCGTGACGACGGTCCGCGGCTATCAGGGCGACACGACCGAGGCGATCGCCGTGATCGACACCAAGTCGAGCTACGACATAGGCGTCGTCCAGACGGCGGACGGCTACTCGCTGGTCGGCGACTGGGAGATGCTCCAGGTCCGGGCCGGGATCGAGCAGGAGGAGTTCCTCCAGACGCTCAACAAGAAGTACGCCTACAGCAAGGTCCTCGAAGAGGTCAGCAAGCAGGGCTACCAGGTCGTCGAAGAAGAAGAGAACGAGCAGAACGTGGTGCGCGTGCGCGTGCGCCGCTGGACCTAGAGGGGCGCTGACATGGCCGACAAGGACGAGCTCGAGATCACGATCGACAAGGACGGCAACGTCTCGATCAAGGTCATCGGCGGCGACGGCAGCAAGTGCGTCGAGCTGACCAAGGAGCTGGAGGAGGCCCTGGGGCTGGTCGATAAGCGCCAGCTGACCGAGGAGTACTACCAGGAGCCCGTCGAGGGCGAGGTCCACATCGAGCAGGAGGGCGAGTAGTCGCCCGTGGCTGACTACACGAGCCGCTTCCAACAGGCCGAGCTGGCCGCCGTGCTCGAGTCGCGCCGCTCGCTCGAGGGCGACTTCGTCGGGCACATCGACCTGGCCGAGCTCGAGCTCTACGGCTTCCGCGCCAACCAGAGCACCCTGCGCGACACCTGCCTGGTCAAGGTCCACTTCCCCGAGAGCCGCTGGACCGAGGTCGCCTTCCAGGGCGCCGAGCTGCGCCAGGCCCGGCTGGAGGGCTCGCTGATCGAGGGCTGCGCCTTCGACCAGGCCCGGCTGATGCAGCTCGACCTGAGCGGCGGGATCGTCTCGCGCTCGAAGCTCGAGCAGACCAACCTCTCGCGGATCAAGCTCGCGGGCGCGCGCCTGACCCACCTCGTGTTCGACGACTGCGACCTGACCGCGGCCGACCTGAGCGGGGCGCACCTCGTCCACTGCGAGTTCAAGGCCCCGCGCCAGCTCGGCGGGGCCAACCTGGCGCGGGTCGACCTGCGCGGCGCGCGCTTCATCGACTGCAACCTCGAGGGCGTCAACCTGCGCGAGGCCAAGCTCGAGGGCGCGACCTTCATCAGCTGCGACCTGCGCGGCGCCAACGCCTACGAGGCGGACCTGGCCGGCGCGAGCCTGATCGGCTGCAACTGCGAGGGGATCAACCTCGAGCAGAGCAACTGCAAGGACCTCAGCCACGCGGGCACGCGCTTCTTCCACGCCACGACAGGGGGGGCCTCCTTCTAGGGTCAGGCCGGGCATGGACGAGCAGGAGCGAGCGCGGCTGGAGCGAATGCTCGGGATCCTCGAGCAGGAGTATCCCGACCAGACCCCCTTTCAGCGGCGCCAGGACCTGAGCGAGATCAACACCCTCCGCGCGCGCCTGGGGCTGCCCGAGGTCGACGCGCGCCTCAGGCCGCGCGACGCCGCGCCGCCGCCGCCGAGCCCCGCCCCCGCGCCCAAGCCCAAGGTCGACCCGCACGCCGAGGCGCGCGCGATCTGGGCCGCCTACGAGGCGCATGAAGCTCGCGTGGCGCCCGCGCGCGCCCACTGCAGCCGCGTGGTGAGCGCCACCGCGCCGCGGCAGGGGCGGACGCCGGTCTACCCGCTCCGCTTCATGGGCAAGGGCGGCGGCCCGATCCGCTGCGACCACTGCCAGCAGGAGATCCGGCTCGAGGGCCACGCCTGGAACGGCAAGACGGTCTCGGTCGCCTGGGACATGAACCCCAAAGCGTCCGAGAGCTGGTGCAACTACATCCTCGGCGGCGTGACCTTCCTGACCGAGAGCAACGGCACCCTGCGGGTCCTGCACGGCTACATGGAGCGCAGCGGCTGCTGCAGCGCTTACCTGGCCGCGCAGGAGCAGGCGCAGCGTGACTTCCGCGCCCAGCAGACCGAGGAGGCCCAGGCCGCCTCCCAGCGAGCCGGCGAGCTGCTGCGGGCGCTGCTGCGCGAGGAGCGCGGGCTCGAGGGCGGCGACCTGGCCCAGCTGGTGCTCCGCGTCCAGTCCAGCCTCTACGGCTACGACGCCGGGACGGGGATCAACGGGCCCTAGGCCCGCCCATGGACCAGCTGCAAATGTTCGGGCTGCCGCCCGAGAAGCAAGGTCCCGTGCGGCCGGCCGAGGTCCCAGCCGAGCTGGCCCAGCTCGCCGCGCGCCTGCGCCCCAACCTGCGCCTGGGCACCAGCTCCTGGTCCTTCCCCGGCTGGGAGGGGATCGTCTACGACCGCCGGGTCAGCAACGCTCGCCTCGCCAAGGAGGGGCTCGCGGCCTACGCGGCGCATCCGCTCTTCCGCACCGTGGGCGTCGACCGCGCCTTCTACGCGCCGGTCCCCGCCGAGACCTTCGCGGCCTACGCGGCCGCGGTCCCGGCAGACTTCCGCTTCCTGGTCAAGGTCCTGAGCGAGGTCGTGAGCCCGCTCCGCGCGCCCGAGCGCGGCGGCGGCGACAA
The DNA here is from genome assembly GCA_937911525.1 of uncultured bacterium. Classification (GTDB taxonomy): domain Bacteria; phylum Planctomycetota; class J058; order J058; family J058; genus NORP233. The sequence continues at coordinate 5,212 of CALDQK010000517.1, read as the reverse complement.
CCCGCGCTTCCTCGACCCCGAGCTGTGCAAGCGCGCCGTGATCGAGCCCTTCTCCGCCCTGGGCGAGAAGGCCGGCCCGCTCCTGTTCCAGTTCCCGCCCTTCGACGTGCGCCTCCTCGGCGGCCCACGCGCCTTCGCCGAGCGCCTGCACGCCTTCCTCTGGGCCTTGCCCAAGGGGCTGCTCTACGCGGTCGAGCTGCGGAGCGAAGCCGCGCTCTCCTTCGACTACGCCGCCGCGCTGGCCGACCTCGGCGTGGTGCACTGCCTGAACGTGCACCCGACGATGCCCGCGCCGAGCGAGCAGGCCGCGCGCCTGGCCGAGACCTACCGCGAGGCGCCCGCCGTCGTCGTGCGCTGGATGCTCCACGCCGGCCTGCGCTACGAGGCGGCCAAGGAGCGCTACGAGCCCTTCGACCGCCTGGTGGACCCCGACCCCGGGAGCCGCGCCGACCTCGGCCGCCTGCTCAGCCGCGAGGGGCGGCCGACCTACGTCGTGATCAACAACAAGGCCGAAGGGAGCAGCCCGCTCTCGGCGATCGAGCTGGCGCGGGCGCTGACCTGAGCGCGGGCGTGGAGCGGATCCTGGCCCGCGGGGTCGTCCAGGGCGTCGGCTTCCGCCCGACGGTGGCTCGCGTCGCGCGCGCGCGCGGGCTCAGCGGCTGGGTCCGCAACACCGCCGAGGGCGTCGAGATCGTGTGGTCCGGGCCGTCGGCGCAGCGCGAGGCAGCCTGGGCGGCCCTGCGGGCGGCCCTCCCAGACGAAGCTCAGGTCGCCGCGTGGGAGCGCGGGGCGAGCGCGGAGTGCCCTACCGAGGGCTTCGAGATCCGCGCCAGCCCGCTCACACCGCCCGCGCGCGCCCCCCGGCTGACGCCGGACTTCGCGCTCTGCCCCGAGTGCGCGGCCGAGGTCCTCGACCCCGCGAGCCGCCGCCACCGCTACCCCTTCACGGCCTGCACCCGCTGCGGCCCGCGCGCGAGCGTCGTGACCGGGCTGCCCTACGACCGCGAGCGCACGACGCTGGCGGCCTTCCCCCTCTGCGCCGCCTGCGCCGCCGAATACGCCGACCCCGCCGACCGCCGCTTCCACGCCCAGGCCACCTGCTGCCCCGCGTGCGGCCCGCGGGCCTGGCTGGAGCGGGGCGACGGCCAGCCCGCCGACCTCGCCGGGCTCGACGCGCTGGACGCGGCGGACGCGGTCGGGCGCCTGCTCCTGCGCGGCGAGCTGGTCGCGCTTCAGGGCCTGGGCGGCTTTCAGCTCTGCTGCGACGCGACGGACTCCGCCGCGGTCGCGCGCCTGCGCGAGCGCAAGCGGCGCCCGAGCAAGCCCCTGGCGCTGATGGCCCGCGACCTGGAGGTGATCCGCCGCTACGCCGAGGTCTCGCCCGCCGAAGCAGAGCTCCTGACCAGCGCGGCCGCGCCGATCGTGCTCCTGCGCGCGCGCCCGGGCGCCGAGCCCCCGCTCTCGTCGCTGGTCGCCCCCGAGGTGGCGGAGGTCGGGTTCATGCTGCCCAGCACGCCTCTGCACCTCCTGGCCCTGGGCCCGCTCGCCCGGCCGATCGTGTGCACCAGCGGCAACCCCAGCGAGGAGCCGCCCTGCCTCCGCCCCGAGGAGGCGCGCGCGCGCCTTGGTCGGAGCGGGATCGCGGACTGGCTGCTGCTTCACGACCGGCCGATCGCCGCCCGCAGCGACGACTCCCTGGCGCGGGTCACGGCCGGCGCGGCCCGCATCCTCCGCCGCGCGCGCGGCTACGCCCCCGCCGCCCTGCCCCTCCCGCCGGGCTGCGCGGCGGCGCCGCCGATCTTGGCCCTGGGCGGACACCTCAAGAGCACGCTGGGCTGCGCGGCCGAGGGCGCGCTGACCCTCTCCAGCCACCAGGGCGACCTGGGCGAACCGCTCAGCGGCGACTCCTGGGAGGCGGCGCTGGAGCGGCTGAGCCGCCTGCTCGCCCACCGCCCGGCGGCGGTCGCGGTCGACCTGCACCCGGAGTATCGCTCTCACCAGGTGGGCGTCGCCCTGGCGCAGGAGCGCAGCCTGCCGCTGATCGCGGTCCAGCACCACCACGCCCACGTCGCGGCCTGCCTGGCCGAGCACGGCCGCCCGCTGGACGCGCCGCCCGTGCTGGGGATCGCCCTCGACGGGCTCGGGCTCGGCGAGGGCGGCGAGCTGTGGGGCGGCGAGCTGCTCCTGGCCGACTACCGCGCCAGCGAGCGCCTGGGGCGCCTGCGCCCCGCGCCGCTGCTGGGAGGCGAGCGCGCCGCGCGCGAGCCCTGGCGCAACCTCTACGCCCAGCTCCGCGCCGTGTTCTCACCCGAGGAGCTGGCCGCCGAGCTGAGCGAGCTGTCCTCTCTGCGGGCCATCCTGACGCACGCCCAGCCGGGGTTCCTGGAGCGGGTCCTGGCCAACCCGCAGCTCTCGCCGCCCGCGAGCTCCTGCGGACGCCTGTTCGACGCGGTCGCGGCCGCCCTCGGGATCCACCCCGAGCGGATCCACGACGAAGGCCAAGCGGCGCGCGCGCTGGAGGCGGCGATCCAGCCTGCCGACCGCGGCGAGACCCGCGCGGTGGGCGGCTATCGCTTCGCCCTCGGCGAGGGCGAGCTGCCCTGCCTCGACCCGGCCCCCCTCTGGCGCCCGCTACTAGCGGACCTCCGGGCCGGGGTCCGCGTGGGGAAGATCGCCGCGCGCTTCCACGTCGGCCTGGCCGAGGGGCTGGTCGCGCTGACCCTCCGGCTGCGCGAGCGCGGAGCCCGCTTCGACGCCGTCGCCCTCTCCGGCGGCTGCTTCCAGAACGCGACCCTGCTCGAGCTCCTGAGCGAGCGGCTCGCCGCCGAGGGCTTCGAGGTGCTCGCTCCCGGGCGCGTCCCCTGCCACGACGGGGGGCTGGCCCTGGGGCAGGCCGCCGTCGCCGCCGCCCGCCTGCTCGGCTGAGCGCGCGCGGCGCGAGAGGCCGCGGCGCGCGGGCAGGGGCTGACGGGGCGGGGGCTCTGGCCCGAGCTCCGCTTCGGCCTGATCGATCAGGTCCTGCAGGTCGCGCCGGGCCTGGGCCTCGGTCGGGAGGCGCAGCCGTCCCCAGAGCGTCACGAACACGGTCAGGAGGACCCCGGTCCCCGCGACCGCGAAGGCGGGCTCGACGACCAGCAGCGATGCCAGGGCTCGGTAGAGCTCGCGCTGGACGGGATGCAAATCGGCGAGGGCCAGAAAGGCGAAGGCCAGCGAGGGGACCGCGGCCAGGCCCAGCGCCCGCGCCAGCTCGACCTCGTAGCGCTCGGAGCGCGTGCCCCGTAGCGCGCGGGCGGTCAGCGTGAACCAGGTCAGCAGCAGCGCTGGCGCCATGGCAAGCGAGGCCACCCGCACGAGCGCCGGCTCGTCCGCAGGCAGGACCGCCATGGTGGAGATCAGGTAGCAGAGGGCCGTCAGGACCCACGCGCCGCGCTCCCAGAGCGGCAGGCGCCGCCACACCAGACTGTTCGAGCTCACCTCCCCAGCCTAGCCCGTCCTCGGAACGACCAGAGACGCGGGCGAGCGCACGAGAGATCGTCCGACCTGGACGCGCTGTGGCCACCTGGCTCCAGGGGCTCTTCGTCCACCACTTCTGGCAAGGCGGAACGCTCTCGCAACCCGCCCCAAGCGGCGCGTGGACTTAAGTCGACGGCAGCGAGCTTGCACTGGGACCCGCGAGAAGTGGTGAGCGAGAGGAGCCCACCGGAGCCGCCATGTCCTTCCCCTTCGCGCGCCTCGCCGCCGGCGCGATCGTCGCCGGCTGCGCCAGCCTGATTGGCTGCGGGGGACACTCCTCTGCCCAGCCCAGCGCGGCCCTGATCGCTCCGGTCCGCTCCGCCGCGACCGGCGCCACCACCAGCGGCGCCACCAGCGGCGTCAGCAGCGGCCTGGCCCCGGTCAGCTCGGCGACCCTGGAGCTGGTCCTGAGCGACCCCGCCGACGGCGCGGCCCTCGTGCCCAGCGACCAGGTCGTGCGGCTGAGCTTCGCCGAGCCGGTGGACGACCAAACCCTGGCGGGGATCTCCGCCGCGATCCGCGGCGTCCCGATCGCGATCAGCGCGGTCAGCAGCGGCGCCGAGGTCGAGCTGCGCCCCCAGCCCGCCTGGCCGGGCGGGGACCCCGTCGTGCTGCGGATCACGCCCGACCTCCGCTCGCTGAGCGGGCTGAAGGCCCGGCCCCGCGCGATCGGCTTCACGTGCCACGCGGGCCCCGCGCCGGCTCAGGCCCTCGCGCTTCCGGGCGGAGCCCGCGCCGCCAGCGCCGTGGTCCAGCTCGGCGAGGGGCCGCTCCTGATCACGGGCGGCGAGGTGGCCGCGCTCTCCAGCGCGGTCGACCTCTACGACCCCGCGACGGGCGAGCTCTCGGCGGCGGCCCCCTTGGCCGAGGCGCGCGCCGGCCACAGCGCGACGCGCCTGGCCGACGGGCGGGTGCTCGTGGCGGGCGGCCGCGGCGCCGAGCAGAGCCTCGAGCTCTACGAGGGCGGCGCCTGGCGCACGCTCACGGCGCGGCTCCGCCGCGGGCGGAGCGGGCACCAGGCCTTCCGGCTGCCCTCGGGCCGGGTCGCGGTCGTGGGCGGCGTCGACGACCAGGGGCGCGAGGTCACCCAGGTCGAGCTCTTCGACCCCAGCGACGAGCGGACCTCGCTCTACCTGGCGAACAACGTCGCGCCCTCCGAGTGGGCCCAGCTCGCCGACGGTCGGCTGCTGAACCTCGCCGCGGGGCAGGTCTACGACCTCGAGGTCCGCGGCGCGCCGACCGCGACCGCCAACCAGCTCGCCACGCCGCGCCGGAGGATGGCCGTGGTCCAGCTCCGCGACGGGCGCCTGGTCCTCGCGGGCGGCTCGAGCGGCGCGCCCGGCGCCGAGGTCGCTCACGCCGAGGTCGAGCTCTTCGATCCGCGCTCGCTCAGCTTCAAGCCCCTGCCGCCCCTCAGCCAGGCGCGGGCCGGCGCCCTGGGGCAGCTCCTCGTCGACGGACGGGTGGTCCTCGTGGGCGGCCTCGACGCGCAGGGCCAGGCGCTGGCCGAGCTGGAGCTGATCGACCGCGACCGCTTCGCGCTCGCATGGATCGTCGACTTCCCGTTCTACGAATGGGACGAGGACGAGAAGAAGGTCGAGTTCGCGCACAACCCCTTCTCCATGCCCCAGGGCGGCCTCGACGCGCTGGCGACTATGGACCCGCTCGACATCAAGGCGTTCCAGTACGATCTGGTCTG
>CALDQK010000516.1 GCA_937911525.1 uncultured bacterium | reverse complement strand
GCCGCGAGGGCGAGCCCGCCCAGGATCGCGGCGCCGCCGAGCAGCAGGCCCAGGCCAAGCCGAGAGCGACCCTGCGCGGGGTCCCCGGCCAGCCAGGCGTCGAGGTCGGCTGCCAGCGCGCCGGCGTCGGGGTAGCGCTGAGCGGGCTCGCTGCTGAGGGCGCGCAAGATCACGCGCTCCAGCGAGGGCGGGATCTCAGGCGCCAGCTGGCGGGGGAGGCGCGAGAGGCCGGCGCCGATCTCCTGGATCAGGCCGATCAGGCCCTCCTCGGCCGGGAAGGGGGGCTGGCCGCAGCACACCTCGTAGAGCAGGACCCCGAGCGCCCACACGTCGGTGGCGGGGCTGAGCTCGTCGCCGCGGAGCTGCTCGGGCGCCATGTAGAGCGGCGTCCCGACCAGGGCTCCGGTGCGGGTCAAGCGCTCGAGGTCGGCGCCGGTCGCGACGCCGAAGTCGGTCACGCGCACGCGACCCGCCGCGTCGACCAGCAGGTTGTCGCCCTTGACGTCGCGGTGGACCAGGCCGGCTTCGTGCGCGTAGCCGAGCGCCTCCGCCGCGGCGCGCGCCAGCTCCACTCGCCCGATCAGCGGGCGCTCGCGCGCGACCTCGTCCAGGGGCCGGGCGCCCTCGACCAGCTCGAAGGCCAGGCAGAGCTTCCCGCCGAAGAGGCCAACCGCGTGGACGCCGACGATCCCGGGGTGGCTCAGACTGGCGGCGAGCTGCCCCTCGCGCAGGAAGCGCGCCCGACGGGCGCGCTCGCTCGGCGCGGCCGAGAGGAGCTTGAGCGCGACCTCGCGCCCGGTCGCCCGCTCGCGAGCCCGCAGGACGAAGGCGCTCCCGCCCCGCCCCAAGGGGGCGAGGGACTCGTAGGCCGAGTCGAGCTCCGGCAGCTCCTCGGCCGAGGCCACCCGCTACTCGGAGAGGCGCGGGCGGAGGTCCTCGTAGCGGAGGCCCGCCGTCTCGAGCCCCTGGCTGCGCAGCCAGGGCATGACCTCGCGCCGCCAGATCCCCTGGACCCGCTTGACGTCGAGGGTGGGATCCATGAAGGGCCCGTGCCCGAGGCGAGCCGCGCGACCGGTCTCGCGCAGGCGCTGGTTGAGCGCCCGGTAGAGGTCGGCGATCCACTCGAAGCCGGGCCGGCGGGCGGCCAGGAAGCGGCGCAGCACCTCGGGATCGCCGGGGACCTCGACCACCGGGAAGCGGCCCCAAAGCGCGGGGTCGTGCGGCAGCTCGCGCGCGGTCGCGATCACCTTCAGGTTGCGCGGCGCCACGAAGAGGTCGTGGCTGCGGCCGAGGCGGACGCGGCGCCCGCGCTCGACCAAGGCGCCCAGCACCTCGCCCAGGGCCCGGGCGGGGTCACCCCGATCCAGCTCGTCGAGCACGAGGGCGAAGCGCCGCTGCGGCTCCTCGTGGGCGCGCTCGCAGAAGGCGCGCACGATCCCGGGGCCGCTGGGGCCATCGACCAGGTCGGCGTAGCTCAGCTCGGGATGGCTGCGGACCACCAGCAGCCGGTCGTCGTGGCCGGCCACGTGGAGCGCGAGGTGGCGGGCCAGGTAGGTCTTGCCGCTGGCCGGCGGGCCGACCAGGAGCAGCGCCCCGCGGTGCGCGAGCGCGTCCTCCATGTCGTGCCACAGGTCGGGGTCGAGGAAGAGGTCCTGCGCGATCCGGTCGGGGCTGGGCAGGTCCTCGTCCGTCCCGCGGGCCGCCTGCACGACCTCGCTGCGGAACTCCGAGACCAGCGCCGCCGCGATCACGGAGGTGGCCGGGGGCTCGCTCGGCTTGCGGCTGGCCGCGGGGCGCTCGCCCGCGAAGCGGCGGGTCGGCTCCTCGCCGTCCGCGTAGCGCCGGGTCGGGCCCTCGGGCGGGACCTCGGGCTGGACCTGGCGGTTGGGCGCGTCGTGGGCGATCGGCTCGTAGGCGCGCGTCGCCTTGATGGGCGCCTCCGCCGACTCCGAGTCCTCGATGAGGTCGCCGGGGTCCCACACGTCGCTCGAGCCGACGTGAGCGGGCACGTCGAGCTCGTCGGCGAGGGCCGCGCCCGTCTCCGAGCTGTCGAGCGCGATCACGCCCGAGTCGCGCAGGCCGTGCTCGACCACCGAGCTGGTCTCGGCCGAGGGGCCCGCGTCCAGGCCGACCGGCTCGCCGGACTCCTCGCGCCCGCCCGGGCCGAGGGCGCGCAGCAGCTCCGAGCTGCGCTCGTCGGAGAGGTCGTCGTCGACCTCGGGCGCATACTGGACGTCGATCCCAGCCGCGGCCGCGGCCTTGCGCGCCTCGCGGGCCAGCTTGGCGGCGGCCTTCTCGAGGGCGCGCTGCTTGTCGTCTTCCTCGCGCTGGCGGTCCTCCTCCTCCTCGCGAGCGCGGCGACGCTCCTCGTCGCGGGCGGCCTGCTCCTCGGCCTCGCGCCGCTCGCGCTCCTCGGCCGCCAGGCGCCGCATGCGGCGGGTGTCGCGCTCGAGCTGCTCGCGGCGAGCCCGGGTCTCCTCCTCGGCCCGCCGGCGGTCCTCCTGGGCGCGGGAGTCGCGCGCGAAGAAGGCGTCGTCCTGGTTGACGCGGTCCTTGGGCAGGGCGTCCTCGAGGCTGCCCCCGCTCGCCTCGAGCACCTGAGCGTCGGCGTAGACGATCTTCTGCTTCTTCTTCTTGCGCCCGAAGGTCGCCACCTGGGGGTCGGGGTCGAAGACCTCGATCTCGGGCTCGTCCAGGGGGGTGCCCCGAGGGGGCTGCGGCGGCCGCGGCCGCGGCCGCTCGGGCTCGGGCTCGTCCGGCAAGAGCTCGGTCTCGTCGCTCGAGTCGTCGTCGAGGGCGAAGGTGTCGACCTGGGAGTCGTCGTCGAAGGAGTCGAGCTCGAGGTCGCTCTCGTCCTCCTCCACGAGGCCCACGTCGCTGCCGAGCAGGTCGAGCTGCTCGACCTCCATCTCGGACTCGTCGCTGCGCCGCGAGCGCGGGGGCTCGATCCGCGGCCGCTCGTGGGAGCCGCTCTTGGGGGGCTCGATCACCGGCCCGCCGCCGCTGCGCGGGCGCTCGATCGAAGGCAGGCCGGGGCGCGAGTCGCTCGACTCGGCCAGCTCCTGGCGCAGCTCCTCGCGCGAGCGCGGACGCCACATGTTGGACTGGCCGGGGTCGGTCCCCTCGCTCGCCGGGATCCCCGAGATCCGGTCCTGGATCCAGCTCAGGGCGTGCTCCACCGCCCAGCCCGAGCGCATCAGCTTGGGCGCGCCGCTCAGCCCGTCCTCGAGCGCGCGGGCCACCTCGTAGAAGGTGCGGAAGCGCGCCTCGAGGTCCCGCCCGCGCGCGGAGGCCTCGGGCCCCAGCGCGCCGGCCGAGGCGAGGGCCTTGATCGCGCGGTTGCTCTCGAAGCGGAACACGGGCTCGCGACCCGAGTTCATGCAGTGCCAGGCGAAGGTCAGGAAGCAAGCCGCCGGCCCCACGCCGAGCCGCGGCGCGTCCTCGCTCCCGTGGGCGTCGATCGAGGCCACCAGCTCGCCGAAGGCCAGCAGCTGCTGCACGCGCTCCTCGTCGTCGTGGGGCAGCTCCTCGAGGTAGGAGCGGACCAGGCCGGGGAGCTCGAGGTCGGACTGGGCGGCGGCCGCCGCGGCGAAGCGGACCACGAAGGCGCGCTCGTCCTCGTTCTCGAGGCCCCACAGGTTGCGCGTGCCCGCGTGGACCTCCCACAGCGGCTGCTTCAGGCGCTTGGCGAGCTCGGCCAGGTCGAGGCGTCCGTCGCGGAAGGCCTCGAAGGCGTCCCGCAGCTCGCTCAGCGCCGAGCGGCGCTGGCGATCCAGCTCGAGGGCCGCCGAGACGGCGCCCTCGTCGCTGAGGAACTCGTTGGCCGAGGAGATCAGGCCTTCCATCGGTCTCCTACTCGAAGAAGCGAGCCGTGCCCTGGTTGTCCTTGGCGAGGGCCTCGAGGAAGTCCTTCGCCATCTTCTTGTCCTGGACGATCCCGACGGCCTTGGGGTCGCCGGCCAGGAACCCGATCGTGCAGATTCGCACTCCGCGCCCCGCGTTCCAGCGGCGCACGTGAGCCAAGATCTCACTCGTAATGATCGTCTTCCCCTGGCTCGGGTTGCCGTCGCTGAGGAAGTAGATCGTATCGATCTTGGGGATCTTGAAGGCCGTCTCGAGGGCCAGATAGACGTTGGTGTCGCCCGCGAGGCGCAGCCCCTCGACCCAGGCCGCGGCCTTCTTGACGCTGCTCCCGCCCGCCTTGGCCAGCTTGGCCTTTCCCCGCCAGAGCTGCACCTCGCTGCCGAAGCTGAGGATGCTGAACTCGTCGCCGGGGCCGAGCTGGTCGCGCAGGGCGCCGATCAGGGCCTGCTTCACGTACTCGAGCCGGGTGCGGGTCTGGCCCTCGACGTCCTTGCAGGGGATCTGCATCGAGTGGCTGACGTCGACCACGAAGAGCACGCGCGAGGAGTCGATCTCCTCGTAGAGGGTCCGACCGCCGCGCCCAGGCGGCCTGAGCCGGGTCTGGGTGCGGACGCGCTCGCCCGGCTCGGCTCGCTGCTCCGTCGCGCCGAAGCGGAAGCTCGCGCGCTGCCCCTCCCACCAGCTCTGCCACTCGGCCGGGCTGCCCTGCCTCTGCCCCGTCAGGGCCTCGAGCGCGCGCCTCGCGTCGCCGGCGACCCGCCCCTCCGCCCGCTGGAGCAGGCCGACCAGCGCGCTGACGACGGGCTTCTTCTCGAGCCCCGCCAGCCCGCGCAGGGCGGCCGAGACCACCGCGGGCTCCTTGTCCTCGAGCACCGGCAGGAGCAAGTCGCCCGCGCGCGGGTCCTCCCTCAGCCGCGCGCCGAGCGCCCGGCAGAGGACGACCCGCCGCTCGGCCTTGCGCTCCTTGCCGGCCACCGCCTCGCCCGCCCAGAGCGTGACCGCGGGCTCGGCCAGGCAGCGGATCAGCGCCTGCTCCGCCCCATCCCGCACCGCCACGTCCAGCTCGCCGGCCAGCGAGAGCTTGAGCAAGAGCTCCGCGCCCTTGGGCTCGGGCTGCGCGGTCAAGAGCTCGAGGGCCTTCAGCTGCGCGTCACGGCCCGCCTCGCCCTGCTGGCGAGCGGCGGCGCCCCAGGCGCGCTTGAAGGCGCCGACGTCAGCGGCGGCGCTCGCCGTCGCCGCGAGGACGATCGCGAGGGCCAGGGCAGCGCGCATCAGAAGGGCATGTCCGTGCTCGTGTCGGGAGGCGGCGCGGGCGGGGGCGAGGCGGGG
>CALDQK010000515.1 GCA_937911525.1 uncultured bacterium | reverse complement strand
GCGCGGCGTTGCGGCAGGCGGAGCCTCCGCGCTGATCCCTTCGATCACCACCTCGTCCAGCAGCGGCCAGGCGGCGTCGGGGCCCGCGTAGAGGCGGAAGCGGTAGCGCTTGCCGGCGACGATCCAGTTCGCGTCCTCCTCGTGCGCGTGCGCGCGCGAGAAGAGGGTCTCGGGGCCGCCGTCGACGCTGACCCACACCGAGGGGGTCCGGGCCGAGCGCACCGTCGACCAGGCCAGGCGCGCGTGACCGGGCTGACCGGGCCGCGCGGGCATGGGGTTCGGCGTCAGGCTGCGCAGGTTGCCCGCCGGCGGGAGCGCGTCCTCGGGGAGGGGCGCAGGCGTCGGGCTCGCGGGGGCTGGCGTCGGAGTCGTCGCGGCGCTTGGGCTTGGGCCTGGGCTCGGACTTGGGCTTGGAGCTGGGCGCGGCGGGCGCAGGCTCGGCGTCGGCGTCGGCGCCGCGAGCTCCGGATCGCGGCCCGCTGGCCCCCACAGCGCGACGGCGAGGCCGAGGGCTGCGAGCGCCGCGGCGACCAGCCAGGGCCAGGTCCGCGCGTGGGCCTGGGTCGGGGCCTGGTCGAGCGCCTCGAGTAGCTCGCCGGCGTCGCGGAAGCGCTGAGCGGGATCGCGGGCCAGCGCGCGCAGGCACACGGCCTCGAGCCCCGCCGGCACCTCGGGCTGGAGCGCGCGCGGGCTGACCAGCGGGCGCTGGAGCTGACGGAGCAGGTCCAGCGGGGCGTCCTGCGGCCCGCCGTAGGGGTGGCGGCCCGTGAGCGCCTCGTAGAGGAGCACCCCGAGGGACCACACGTCGACGGCTGGGCTGCGGCGCGCGGCCTTGCCGGGGGCGGACCACACCTCGGGCGCCATGTAGAGGGGCGTGCCCAGGATCGCCCGGCTCTGGGTCAGGGTCTCGAGGTCTGCTCGCCACGAGAGGCCGAAGTCAGCGACCCGGGCGCGACCTTCGGCGTCGACGAGGACGTTGGCGGGCTTGAGGTCGCGGTGCACCACCCCCTGCGCGTGGGCGCGCGCCAGGGTGGCGCTCACCTCGCGGACGACCTCCACCCGCCGCTCGCGCGGCCAGGTCGTCCAGGCTCGCTCGAGGGGCTCGCCCTCGATCAGCTCGTAGACCACGTAGGGGACCCCGTCCTGGGTGCCCCAGTCGTGGACACGGACCAGCCCCGGATCCTGGAGCTCGGCGGCGAGCTGGCCCTCGCGCTCGAAGCGAGCCAGGTCCTCGGGCTGGAGCGCGTCGCGCGCGATCTTCAGCGCGAGCGCCTCGCCCTGGGGTCCACGGGTGCGATAGACCTGGCTGCTGCTGCCCGCGCCGATCCGGTCCAGCGCTTCGTACTCGCCCCAGCGAGCGGGAGCAGACACGCGCGGGGTGCTTAGCCCGCGCTGGCGGGGTCGGGAGCCGTGCGCTCGAGGCCGTAGAGCTCGAGGCCTCCGTCGAGGAGGGCGCGCAGGCCGGCGTTGACGCGCTCGGCGGGGCAGTCGAAGCGGAGGACGGCGTCCTTGCGCCCCACCACGCTGAAGCCAGCGCTGCGCAGGGCGGCCTCGGCCTTCTCGCCCTGGCCGGAGGCGACCTCCACCACGACCTGGTGCAGGATCGCCTCGTCGTCGCCGCCGCCCACGCCGAGGGTGCGGGCGATCCAGCGGCCGAGCTTGGCCGTGATCCCTTGCTCCCGCGCCCCGCTCGGGGCGCCCTCGGCGCTGGTGTCGAGGGCGGCCAGGATCGCCGAGGAGGGGGTGGCGAGCGGATCGCGCCCGCCGGACGCGGCCTCGGAGGGCTCTTCCGGCTCGGCCGCGCGGGTCGGGAAGTCGACGGTCTCGGGGCCCGTGTGGATCGGGGGCTCGGGCTGGCGCGCTGCGAAGGGCACCGTCGGCGGCTCCGCGCCGACGCCCTGCGCGGGGACCTCCTCGCGCGGGATTCGCCCCGAGCCGGAGGAGGGCCGCGGGCGTCGCTTGGACGGAGCGCCGCGTGGCTCGCTGCCGGAGCCGCTGGGCGGGGGCCGCCGCGGGGTTGGGCCCGAGGCGCTCTTGGGGCGCGGGGTGCGCTCCGAGGCTGTCTTGGGGCGCGGGGTGCGCTCCGAGGCCGTCTTGGGGCGGGGGGTGCGCTCGGAGGGGCGGCGCTGGGGGTCGGTCGGAGGGGGCCGGCGGCGCTTGCCCGTCGAGCGGCCCGGCGAGCCCTGGCGATCGCTGGGAGGCCGGCGAGGAGGGGGCGGGCGCCGATCGCTGCCCGAGCCCGGGCGAGGCTGTCCCTCACCTTCAGGCTTCGAGCTGGGCTGTCGGCTGCTCATGGCCAAGACTCCACACCTCGACTCTAGCGTCCCAACCCACCCTGGGCATCGGGAAGGCGAAGATTGATACCCCGCCGAGTCGGCTTGCCTCGCGCCCAGGAGTTGAGAGGCTCCTGGCCGTGGCGCGAACCTTCTGGCCCCCCTCTGCCGACGACTTGCTCAACGGGCTGCACGAACGCTGCGGCGGGGTGCTCCTCTCTTTGGCTGGGTTGGCGCT
>CALDQK010000514.1 GCA_937911525.1 uncultured bacterium | reverse complement strand
CTGTGATGATGAAGACCCGTGTACTCAGGACAGCTGCTCGAAGGCGACCGGCACTCGAGCAGAGTAGCTCGCCGGCCAGCCCCGAGCGACATGCCCCAAGCGGCGAGCCCGGTCGCCAGCCTCAGGCGGTCTGAAGCTGGCGACCGGAGCCGGCCCGCTCGGGAGCGGCGACCTCGGCGCCCTCCTGCGCGAGCTCCGTCTGCGCCCGCCACAGGCGGCGATAAGGACCCGCCGCCTCGACCAGCTCCTCGTGGCTGCCCTGCTGGACGACCCGGCCCTCGTCGAGGACGAGGATCTGGTCCGCGTCACGAACCGTCGAGACCCGGTGCGCGACCACGATCGTGGTCTGGCGTCCGCGCGCCTCGCGGAGCGCGTCGAGGATCCGCGCCTCGGTGTCGGTGTCCACGGCGCTGAGCGAGTCGTCGAGGATCAGGAGCGAGGGGCGCTGGAGGAGGGCCCGCGCCAGCGCGACGCGCTGGCGCTGGCCGCCCGAGAGGGTCACCCCCCGCTCGCCGACCTCGGTCTGGTAGCCCTGATCGAAGCCCCGGATCGAGGCGTGGATCGCCGCCGACTCGGTCGCCTCGACCAGGTCCCGCTCGCTCGCCTCGGGGCGCCCCAGGCGCAGGTTGTCGCCGATCGACTTGCTGAACAGGAAGGGCTCCTGCAGCACGACCGCCACGTGCCGCCGGGCGTGCTTGCGCGGCAAGCGGCTCAGGTCGTGCCCCCCCAGGCGGATCGTGCCCCGGTCGGGGTCGTAGAGCCGCAGGAGCAGGTTGACGATCGTGGACTTGCCGCTGCCCGAGGGGCCGAGGATCGCGAGGGTCTGGCCGGCGGGGAGCGTGAAGCTCACGTCCCGCAGGACCGCGACCTCGCCGTGGGCGAAGCTGACGCCTTCGAAGCGAACCTCGCCGCCGGGGGCGGCCTCGACCGGCTCGCAGGGGTCCTGCTCGGCGGGCTCGGAGAGGATGTCGTCCAGGCGCTCGATCGCGACCACCGCCTTGCCGAGGTCGGCCAGGATCCGCCCCATGTGGCGCACGGGCCAAATGAAGAGGTTGACCGCGGTCAGGAAGTAGAAGAACGCGCCGACGGCGAGGGAGCCCTGGATCAGCCAGTAGAGCCCGGCGCCGACCACGAGCCCCTTCTGCACGAAGCAGAGGAAGTCGGAGGTCGCCCAGAAGCGGGCCAGGAGGTCGTAGAGCCGGAAGTCGGCTGCGCGGTGCGTGGCGTTGACGCGCTCGAGCAGCTCCTCCTCGTGGCTCTGGCGGGCGAAGGCGCGCACGACGCGGATCCCGGTCAGGTTCTCCGAGATCCGCGCGGTCAGCGCACCCTCGGCCTCGTCCACAGCCGTGAAGGCGACCCGGATCCGGCGGAACACCAGGAAGGAGAAGGCCGCGATCGGCGGCAAGAGCAGAAGCGAGACCGCCGTCATGCGCAGGTCGATCGCGAGCATCAGCGGGATCGGGACCAGGAGCATGATCAGCGCGCGCCCGATCTCGACCACCTGGCTGGCGAGGAACTTGCGCAGCGTCTCGACGTCGCTGGTGCAGCGCTGGATCAAGTCGCCGGTCTCGGCGCCGTCGTAGTAGCGGCAGGCGAGGTGCTGGAGGTGGTCGTAGACCTCGTCGCGCACGCGCCGCACGATCGACTCGCTCGCGTCGGCGGCGAGGCGGGTGCGGAGGTAGGTGAACAGGCCGGCCAGCGCGCTGAGGCCGAGGAAGACCAGGGCCGCGAGCCACAGGTTCTCGGCCAGCCAGGTCCGTCCGCCGAGCAGCCCGACCACGAAGCGGGTCGAGGAGCCGGCGCGGCCGGGGTCCGCGGCGAGGACGCCGTCGAGGACCGCCTGCGGCACGAGGGGCGCGAGGTAGAGGAAAGAGGAGGCCACGACGAGGGCCGCGATCGCGGCCGCGTAGCGCAGGCGCTGGCCGCGGATCAGCGACCACACGCGTTTGGAGATCGAGAACATGCAGGGGGCTCTTCAGGGCGGTGAGGTGAGGCCCGCCTGACCACTCTCTCAGCAGGCCCTGTCACGGGAAAGGGCGCCCAATGTCTGGCACCCCTGCCGGCGTCGAGAACGCGAGGTTTAGCGCGAAGGTCGCGAGGTCCGGCGCTCAGCCCCGGCAAGCATCCAGCGCCGCGGCGAACTCGGAGGGGGAGGACGGTCGCTTGGCGGGGTCCGGGGAGAGGGCGCGTCCGAGCAGGTCGGCGAGCTCGAAGGAGAGCTCGGGTCGGTGCTCGCGGGCGGAGGGCGGGCGGGCGTCGGGGGCCAGTCGCCGCTCGAGGAAGGAGCGCAGCGGCCGCGAAGGGGGGAAGGGCTCGACTCCGCACACGAGCCAGTAGAGGAGCGCGGCCAGCTCGAACACCACGGCGCTCGGGCCGCGGCGGCGCGAGTCCCTCAGGGACTCGGGGGCGCTGAAGGCGACCACCCGCTGCGGATCGGGGCGCGCGCTGGTGTCGCCCGAGACGAAGACCTGGCGCTCCCACCAGAGCACCTCCTCGAGGCCGACCAGGTGCAGGCCGTCGCTCGCGAGGCGGAGGTTGCTCCACACCAGGTGACCGAGCACGACGAGGCCGAGCTCCGCGGCGGCGTCGAGGCCGCGCGCCAGCTCGGCGACGCGCGCCAGGGCCTCGCTCTCGTCCCAGCGCTGGTCGGGATCGAGGGGCTCGCCCTGCACGTTCTCGCGGGCCGCGAGCACGCCGCGCTCGGTGATCACCCAGCCCAGCGGACGGGTCAGACGCGCGTCCTCGGGCAGCTGGGCCAGCCGCTCGTCGAGCCAGGCCTGGAGCGCCTGGACGTCCTCCGCGCGGCCAGCGCTCGGCAGCTGGGTCACCACGCGCAGGCCGCCCTGGGGCGCGATCACCAGGTAGCGGGGCGGGTCGCTCTCGACGCGGCTGAGGAGGGCGCCGAAGTGGCTGAGGCCGTCCCAGCGCGAGCGGAGCTGCGCCGCGCGGTCGTGCCCAGGCGCGCTCTGCTCGAGGGCGGCGACCTCGGCCGACTCGGTCCGCCAGAGATACTCCTGGGGCGGGTCCGCGTCGGGCGGGAGGGGCTCGTTGCCGCCCGCCAGGAGGCGCGGCGCGAGGACGCCCGCCAGGCAGCGGCGCCAGCGCTGCGCGTCCTCGTCGCTCCCCGGCAGGTAGGGACCGGCCGCGGGCGGGTCGGCCAGGATCGCGCGCAGGAGCGCCAGGGCCGCCAGGCGCGCCGCGAGCGACTTGATCGTGCCACCCGGGGGGACCTCGAAGCGCAGGCGCGCCGCCTCACGAGCCAGCTCCGCGCTGGGGGCCGCCAGCCAGCGCTCGCCGACGCGGAGGACCTCGAGGCACACCGGCTCGAGCACGCTGGCGGGCTGAGGGAGGGAGCGCTCGACCTTGAGCCAGGTGGAGCCGAGCTTGAGCAGGGCGCCCTCGCTGATCTCCTGCTCGCCGCTGATCGCGGCGCCGTCGCAGCGCGTCCCGTAGCTGCTGCCCATGTCGGCCAGGTAGAGCGAGCCCGGCTCGCTGAGGTCCAGCCGGCAGTGCTGACGCGAGACGCTGGGGTCGTTCAGGCGCAGGTCGGCCTGGCCGCCGCGCCCGATCACGACCGGGCGCCTGGGGCGGAGCGCGGCCGCCGCGTAGACGTCCCGCGGGTTGCGGGCCGCGACGACCTGGACCCAGAGGGCCTCCTGGTCCGCGGCTCGCCCCAGGCCGGGGAGGTGCAGGCGCAGCAGCTGGCTCGCGGCCTCGACCAAGGGCCGGCGCCCCCAGGGGGCGAGGCGCTCCATCAGCCCCTCGAGGGTCAGCTCGCTCGGGTCCTCGGGGAGCTCGAGCGCTCGCCGCGCGGGCTCGTAGCCGAGGTCGGCGGCCAGGCGCAGGCGCTCCTCGCTCAGGGCGCCGCGCTCGCGTCGGCGCGCGAGCAGGAGGGACTCGGCCGCCGCGTCCCCGCGCTCGGCCCAGCCCGCGAGCTCGTGCTCGGTGAGGGACTCGAGCGGCGCGCTGCGCTCGCAGAAGGGCGCCAGGGCGGCGGCCAGCTCCGCCGGGTTCGCCGGGCGCGCGCCCGGCTCGAAGGCCAGCGCCGAGCTGACGACCTCGGCCAGGCCCGTCGGCAGCCCCGCGAGGGGGCGAGGCTCGCGCGAGCTGGGGTGCACGCGCTGCATCAGCTGCTCCCCCGCCGTGGCCGGCGGGGGGAAGGGCAGCTCGCCGCTGAGCAGGAAGTAGAGCAGCCCGCCCAGCTGGTAGACCGCGCGTCGGCCGGGGGACGAGGCCTCCGAGTGGAACACCTCCGGCGGGCACACCGCCCAGCGGACCGGGTCGGGCGGCTGGGCCATGACCCGCTCGGCGTCGTCCAGCAGCTCGGCCCGCTCCTCTTGCCAGAGGTCCTCGACCAGCCCGACCACGACCGGGTGGCCGCCCGGCTGCTCGACCAGCACGTCGCGGGGGGCGAGGCGCGGCGGGGTCAAGCCGGCGTCGCACAGGCTCACCAGCGAGCGCGCCAGCTGCCGAACCAAGCCGGCGCACTCGCTCGGGCTGCGCGGCTCGGCGGCGAGCCAGGTGGGCAGCGAGCAGCCGCGGACGAGCTCGCTCAGGAACACGTGGCTGCCGTCGAGCAGCACGCCGCGTCCGGCGTGGCGCGCCAGGCTCGGCTGGCGGAGGGCGCCCTCGGCCAGGGTCAAGCGCTCGGAGAAGCGCCGGTAGCCCTCCTCGAGCAGCTCTCGCTGGGCGCTGCTGGGGGTCGTGGCGACCCAGGTCAGCACGAACTCCTCCCCGCCGCGTCGGGCCAGGAGGGTCCGCTTCCCGCGCCCGCGCGCGAGGAGACCGAGCACCTCGACCCCGAGCGCTTCGCCCAGCCAGCCCAGCTCTTCGCTGACCGGGAGCGAGACGACGCCCTGGGGGGGCTCGGAGCCGGCAGGGATCGGCGCCTGGGGGTCCTCGAGCAGCTCGGGGCCCAAGGTCGCGGCGACGGCGCGACGCCAGGAGTCCGGCTCGTCGGAGGAGCGGGGCAGGTAGCCGCCCGGGCGGAGGGGGTCGGCCAGGACGGCGTCGATCGCGGCTCGCAGCGCGAGGCGACCCGCCAGCACGCGTCGGTCGTCGTTGTGGGGCTCGACGCCCTCGGCCACCAGGGCGGCGGCGGCGTCGTGCACGGCCCGGGCCGCGACGCTGCTGGGGCGCGCGGCCCAGGCTCGCAGCGCGATCAGGCAGCTCGCCTGGCGCGCCGCCAGGCCGCTGTCCTCGTTGCCGCCGCGGTCGAGGAGCAAGGGCAGGCGCCCGGCGAAGAAGCAGCTGCCAGGGGTCAGGGGCGTCGGCACGTGGGGCGGGAGGCGCTGGTC
>CALDQK010000513.1 GCA_937911525.1 uncultured bacterium | reverse complement strand
CGTCAGGGAGTCTGGTCGACCCCTCTGACGCCTTGGCGGCCCTCATAGCGTCTAGAGCTGAAGCGATCCAGCGGATTTGCGTCGAGCAGTTTCGCCAGTTCTCTCATGAGGAGCGTGCCGAGCGCATCGACACAATGAAGGGTGAGGCTTGGGACTCACACCCAGGTTGGGCCGATCTTCCGGCTGGCCTGCGCGCAGAACTCGAGGAGGGGGGCGAAACGAAGGACCCGGAGAACGCCCGCTACGACCCTGCCTTGCTGCTCACACTCGAGTTCGGCTTCACGGGCGTGCTCAACTCCTACCTGGCAGAACGCCTGCGCGAGCAAGGTGTCCCGTGCTCAGGGGTGACTGGCGAGATCGAGCCCCTCCTGGCCTGTCCGTGTTGCGGCTACCTTACGCTCGAGGAACGCGGCGGCTACTCGATCTGTCCGGTCTGCTTCTGGGAGGACGACGGGGTCGACGAGCCCAGCGCGTTGAGCGGCCCCAATCACATGACTCTGGGAGAGGGCCAGAAGAGCTTCGCCCGCCTCGGGGCTGTGACTCAGCGGGAGCGTCGGTTCGTCGACCCTGAGGGGCCACGGAAGTACCCACGGTCGCCGAAGGCGACCTGAGCCAGCGATCCTGCATTCGGACGAGGGCCCACCAGGTAGGTGCTAGGAGCCTGTGGCTGTTCCACGGCTTGGTGAATGGCGATCGGCGCGCCGCCGCTCTGCCCAAGCGACGAGCTTGGCGAGTCGAAGCGGGCTGGTGAAGACCGCCTCGGCCGCCTCGACGTAGCGGATCGTCTCCGCGCTCGGGCGCTCGCTCCTGGGCAAGCCCAAGAGCGACTTCAGGACGTCGGCAGCGCCAGGCGCCCGCTCTCGCTGCCCGCTCGGCGGGAACGCCTCGCGAAGGGGTTCGGTAGGCCGCGGCGGGTCGGGCGCAGCTCGCGCAGCGTGGGCTCGGCCTGCGACTCGCTCGGCTCGAAGGCCCGCGGCAGCTTCGAGGTCGCCCGCAGCTCGCGGGCGGTGGGGTCACTCTCGGCGGCCTGCGCCACGTCCCAGGGGTTGGGGAGCGGCTTCTTGAGTCGGTCCGGGGCCTTGTCGCGCACGCGCGAGAGGATCGACTCGCTCTGGTCCATCAGCGCGAGGACCTCGTTGACGAAGTCGAGCAGCTCCTCCTCGTCCATGGCCTGCACCTTCTCGGCGGCGTGGGACGTGCCGAGCCGCTGGCGCAGGACGCCGGTGGCGCTGCGCAGCTGCTCGAGGGCCTTCGGGCCGAGGGTGAACCACTCCATGGGAGCCTCCTGGTCGAGCCAGAACTTAGGGTGATTGGGCGATGGTTCCAAGATGAATTCTGGCCGCGGGCCGAAGGGGAGGGAGCTCCCCCTCCACCGCTAGAGGCTGAAGGTCCCTGGGATCCCCAGGGGGTCGACCAGGAAGGTCCCGCCGGCGGGGCTCGTGAAGGTGAAGGTCACGCTCACCTGGGGGAACGAGCGTCGCTCCAGCTGGAGCTCGCCCGAGCGCACCGAGCCGCTCCCGAAGGTCAGCGCACGCGACGTGACCGACCAGGTCCCGAGGGTTCCCGTGGAGAGATCGAGCGTCCCGTCGATCACGCTCAGCCCCGTCGCCGTGTCGACGGCGTAGCTCAAGTTGGGGCTGACGGTCGTCACCGAGGTTCCTGAGAAGAAGGAGCTGCTGGTCTTGGTGACGCTCCCGCTCAGGACGGCGGTGACCGTCGACCCGGTGATCTGCACCGCGTAGCTGAGGCTCCCGTCGAGGAGGGACGAGCCGCCGATCAGCGAGTCGGTCCCGAACTGGGTGAAGGTCAGCGTGAGCTCCCAGCGCTCGGCTCCGGTCGCGGTCCACGTCCCGCCGACGGCGCCCGTGAAGGTCAGCTTGTTGAAGATCGACCCCGAGCCGAAGTCGACGACCACCGCGCCGGAGAGCGGCGTCCCGGTCGCCGTCAGGGAGGGCCCGATCGGCGGGGCGAAGGTCTCCGGCTGGATCTGGGCCAGCGCGGCTTGCAGGACGACCTCGCTCGCCGTGGTCGGCGCCAGGCTCGCCTCGAGCAACCACTCGGCCGTCGCCGAGTCGCTGGGGGTGCCGGCTGGCGGCTGGCTGGGCGAGCTGGGCGGCGGCGAGCTGGGCTGGGGGGAGCTCGGCGGCGGCGAGCTGGTCGGCGGCGAGCTGGGCGGCGGCGAAGAGGGCTGGGACGTGGTGGGCGGCGAGGTGCTCTGCGGAGGGACGTGGTGGCTGCGCGAGGAGCTCCCGCAGCCCGCCGCGGCGAAGCCGCTCAGGAGGACGATCGTGGTCAGCGAGGCGCTTTCGTTCAGTGCATTCATGAGGTGACTCCCGTTCTGGCCGCTCCGACGGGAGGGAGCGGATCCAATTCGTGAGCACCGGCAGATCGTTCAGTTCTTGGCCGCAGGCTTCAGTTTCTATAGGCGACTTAGGGCGATTCGCGAAAGCCGCGAAACCAAGCGCGTCTCCGTCCTCCAACGTCCCTTTCCCCTCGCGGCTTAGCGCTCCTCGAGCGTGGCCAGCTCGGCGTCGGCCGAGCGGAGGCGGCGGGAGCCGGCCAGCGCAAGCTGGGCGAAGACCGCGCTGGAGATCACGGGGTCGGCCTCGGCCACGGCGTCGAAGCGCTCGCGCGAGAGCACGTAGAGGTCGCAGCCTCCGTGGCCGGCCTCGGCGTCGGCGGAGCGCGCCTGCCGGTCCAGGAAGGCTAGCTCGCCGAAGTGGCTGCCCGGGCCGAAGGTCATCAGGTGGTGGCGCTTGTCGCCGGGGAGCTGCAGGAGGATGTCGACCTCGCCGCGGCGGATCAGGTAGAGCTCGTCGCTGGCGTCGCCGCTGGCGAAGACCCGCTGGCCGGCGTCGAGGTGCACCTCGCGCGCGACCTCGCTCAGGCGCTGGAGGCTGTCTTCCCCGAGCCCGGAGACGAGCTCCATGTCCCCGAGCCCGAGCAGCGCTTCGTCGACGCCCGCTTCGACGCCCGACTCCCGCAAGACGTGCTCCTCGAGCCACACCAGGGCGTCGTGACGCGTCTCGTGAATGGCGATCCCCCGCTCTCCGCTCAAGAGCCCCACGTCCTTGAGGTAGCGCTCCACGTCCTGCCGGGTGGGCAAGCTCGAGGGCATTCCGGCCAGGAGCAAGCCCCCTCCGCTGTCCGCGAGCTGCTCGTGCAGCACCCCGAACAGGTGGCCGCCGGTGTAGTCCACCGACTGGATCCGGCGCAGGTCCAGGAGCACGTAGCGGCAGGTCTCGAGGTAGGGGGCCAACTCGCTCTGGAGCTGGTCGGTGGTCCCGAAGAAGAGGTCCCCCTGCAGCTCGACCAGGAGCGCGCGCTCGCCGAGGCGGTCGAGGATCACCCGCTCCCAGTGCGGCCGGCGCCGCTTGGAGGAGACCTGGCTGAGCGTCCGCAGGCGGAGGATCACCGAGCTGCGCATTTGGGCGCGAATGAAGAGCAGGATCGCCAGGGCGACGCCCACCACCGAGGCCTGGATCAACCCGACGCCCTCCGCCGTGATCACGACGGCGGCGATCACGGCGAAGTCGAGCCGGGTCTCGCGGTGCTTCAGGAGGCGGAACGCGTTCCAGTCGACCATGCGGAAGGCGACCACCAGCAGGATCCCGGCCAGCGCGCTGATCGGGATCCAGGCGAGCAGGGGGCTGAGGAGCAGGAAGCTGAGCAGGCAGAGCGCGCCGCACAGGAAGCCCGAGAGGGGCGAGTTCCCGCCGCTGGTGACGTTGACCAGGGTCGGTCCCATGGTCCCCGCCCCCGGCGCGCCGCCGACGAGGGCGGCCAGGGCGTTGCTCGCCCCCTGCGCGATCAGCTCCCGGTTCGAGTCATGCCGCGAGCGGGTGAGCGTGTCGAGCACGACCCCGGTCTTGAGCGTGTCGATCGAGAGCAGGGCCGCCAGCGTGGCGGCGGCCGGGAAGACCAGCGCGACGTCGGCCAGGCGGAGCGCGCTCAGGGAGCGGACGCGCTCGGCGATCACTCCCAGCAGGTCGCCCTGGGCCCCGAGCGAGCCGATCACGAGCGGGTTGTCGGCCGTCGTCAGCAGCTCCCGTCGCAAGAGCAGGCCGATCGCGAAGTAGGCCACGAGCCCCAGGGCCAGCCCGACGATCGGGCCGGGCACCTGGCGGGTCACCCGCGGGGCGAGGAGGGTGGCCGCGATCGTGACCGCGCCGACCGCGAGCGCGGGCCCCGACCAGCTGCTCGGGTTCAGCAGCCCCTCGCTCAGGGCGGCTCCCTGCGGGGTCCCGAGGAGCTTGGGGAGCTGCCCGATCGCGATGATGACGCCGACGCCGGTCAGGTAGCCGCTCACGACCTGGTAGGGGACGTACTTGATCAGGCGGCCGAGCTTGATCAACCCGGCGGCGACCTGCAGGCCCGCGCACAGGAGCGCGGTCAGGGTCATGAGCGCCATGACCTCCGCGGGCGGGAGCCCCTGCTGCACGCTCAAGGAGCCGGCCAGGCCAGACATGACCGCCGCCGCCGGGGCGCAGGGCGCGGTGATGAACCCGCCGTTCCGCCCCGCGAGGGGCTCGACCAGGCCCAGCGCCGCCGCGCCGAGGGCGCCCGCCACGGCGCCCATGCCCGCGGACTCCGGGCTGATCGCCGTGAAGATCATGATCCCGAAGGCGATCGAGGAGGGCAGCGCGACCAGCGTCGCGGCCAGCGCGCCCCACATGTCTCCGGCGCGGCCGCCGGCTTGACGGCTCGAGGGGCTGTCGGCGCCCACTTCGCTCCCCTTCCTCCGCCACCGAGCTCAGGAGAGGCCCGGCCGCGGCGCTCGTCGGCTGGCGCTAGGCGGGCAGGGGGTGCTCGCGGCGGATCCGGTCGAACTCGGCCTTGAGCTTCGTCCAGGCGGCGTCGCTCATGCTCTCGTCGCGACCGAGGGTCCCCGTCAGCAGGCCGTGGTGCAGGTCCTGGTCGAGCTCGGCGTCGTCGAAGAAGTCGGGCACCTCCACCATCCAGCTGGTGGTCTCGCACTCCTTGGTGTTGCCGCGCACGAGCAGCTCGGCGATCGCGCCGGCGATGTGCTCACCAGAGCCGCTGGCGCCGTGCTGGGCGATCTGGGGCCCATACTCGAGCTTCCCGCCCGCAGAGCGGATCGGGTGGATCGTGTAGCCGGTCGGCGGACCGTACTTGTCCTCGGGGTCGCGCAGCGCGACGACGTAGAAGCCGTATTCGGTCGCCTCGAGGTCGGCGTGGCCGCTGACGCCGGCCTGCATGCCGACCCACTGGCCTTCGCTGGTCGTGAGGACGTCGGCCTCGAACAGGGTCGAGCCCGGGTTCTCGTCGTCCGGGCTCTCGATACGCAGCGCGTAGCAGGCCAGCATGGGCTGTAGCACTTCGCGGGTGTGCTCCTCGTCAGCGAAGGGGCCGAGGAAGACAGTGTCGCCGTTGGCGATGCGGGTCCAGTCACTCATGCGCGCAATTTACTCCGTCGAAGGGTCGGACACTCACTTGACTTCGACGTTGAACAGGAGCCACCCCTGGGGCATGGAACGAACCCCCGAGTTCTCTCCGCCACAGGGTAGCCTTCCGCCCGAAGACCTGTAGGCGTGGAGGACCCATGAGCGACCTGAAGACGATCCAGCTGACCGACGACGTGTGCATGCCGACCAACCACTTCGGCTGCGCCTTCGGGGACTGGGTCGGCAAGACCGACTTCCAGGGCTTCCGCCCGGAGCTGGCCTGGGAGGCCCTCAGCCTGGCCCTCGACAACGGCTACCGGGCCTTCGACGGCGCCCACGTCTACGGGACCGAGGCGATCCTCGGCGCGCTCCTCGGGCAGCGCTTCGCGCGGGGGGAGCTGAAGCGCGAGGAGCTCTTCGTGACGACCAAGCTGGCCCACCCCGCGGCCCCACCGCACGTCAACCTCAGCCACCTGCGGACCTGGGACGCGGACGCCGTCGAGGACGTCGCCCAGCGGGTCCGCGACGACTTCGCCAAGAGCCTCGACGAGCTGCACCTCGGCTACGTCGACTTGACCCTGATCCACTGGCCGGGGCCCTTCGCCAACCAGGACCTCGCGCTGGCGCGCCAGGCGCGCAAGACGATCTGGGAGACCTTCGGCGAGTTCCTCGAGCGCGGCGCGACCCGCGCGATCGGCGTGAGCAACTTCTCCGTCGCGCACCTCCAGCAGCTCGCCGAGGACGCTCCGGGGATCAAGCCGGCGGTCAACCAGGTCGAGCTCCACCCCTACTGCCGCGACCCCGAGCTCGAGGCCTATTGCCGAGAGCAGGAGATCGCGCTCGTGGCCTACGCGCCCTTCGCCAGCGGCGCCTTCGGAATGCTCCAAGACCCCGTGCTGAGCGAGATCGCCGCGGCGCACGGGGTCGGCGTCGGCCAGGTCGTCCTGCGCTGGCACCTCCAGAGCGGACGGGCGGCCCTCCCCAAGACCTCCAAGGCCTCGCGCATGCGCAGCAACCAGGACCTGTTCGGCTTCGCTCTCGACGACGCGCAGCTGGCCGCGATCGACGGCCTGGGCGCTGGCGAGCCGCGCCGGACCTGCCCCGATCCGCGCGAGATCGTCTAGGCGAGCGACGTGTACGCCTGGTCTCTAGCCCGCTGAGGGCTCCCGAGCGACTTGCTCCCGCGGGCAGCGGGCCAGATCATGCGCACCCTCAGCCCCGCTGGACGAGGAGCAGGAGCCCGTGAACGAGCCCACCTACCGGCCCCAGACCCGCCTGATCCACGGGCAAATGCGGAGCCCGCACTGGAACTACGCGGATCACATCGTGCCGCCGATCAGCTCGTCGACCAGCTATCGGCTGGAGAGCAGCGCCCGTGGCGCCGAGGGCTTCCAGGAGTTCGCCAACCCGGAGTTCAACCGCCACACCAGCGCGCCGATCTACATCTACGACCGGCTGGACGAGCCCTCGCGGGGGATGCTCGAGGACAACCTGGCCGAGGCGGAGGGCGGCGAGACCTGCGTGACCTTCTCGACCGGCATGGCCGCGATCTCGGCGGCGCTGGGGGTCCTGCTCAAGGCCGGCGACACGCTGGTCTCCCACCACACGGTCTACGGCTGCACCTACTCGCTCTTCACCAACTGGTTCCCGCGGCTGGGGATCCGGGTCGAGTTCGTCGACCTCAACGACCGCGCCGCCCTCGGCGAGCTGCTCGCGCGCGACCTGAACGTGATGGTCGTCTACGGCGAGAGCCCCTGTAACCCGACCCTCGAGCTGCTCGACCTGCGCGGGCTGAGCGACGAGCTGACCAGGGTCAACGCCGACCGCGCGCCGCGTCGGCGCGTGTTCAGCGTGCTGGACAACACCTTCGCCACGCCCTTCTGCCAGCGCCCGCTGCAGCACGGGATCGACCTGGTGGTCCACAGCCTGACCAAGAACATCGGCGGCTTCGGCACCGACATGGGAGGGGCCGTGATCGGGCCGATGCTCCTCGAGCCCGACCTCCTGCTCTACCGCAAGGACTTCGGGGCCGTGCTCTCGCCCAAGTCGGCCTGGCCGCCGCTGGTCCACGGGCTGCCGACGCTCCCGCTTCGCCTGCGCCAGCAGCAGCTCAACGCGCTGCGCGTGGCGGAGTTCCTCGAGGCCCACCCCAAGGTCGACCACGTGCGCTACCCCGGGCTCCCCAGCCACCCCCAGCACGAGCTGGCGCGCCGGCAAATGCGGGACTTCGACGGGGAGTTCGCCCCCGGGAGCCTGGTCTACTTCGTCCTCGCGGGAGAGCCCTCTGCCGCTCGGGCAGGCGGCGCGCGGCTGATGGACGTGCTCGCGACCAAGTCGCTCGCGATCACCCTCGCCGTCTCGCTCGGCCAGCTGCGGACCCTGGTCGAGCACCCCGCGAGCATGACCCACGCGCCCGTCCCGCCCGACAAGCAGCTCGAAGCCGGGATCGACCCCGGCGGGATCCGCCTCTCGCTCGGGATCGAGCACCCCGACGACTTGATCCGGGACCTCGAGCGCGCCCTGGCGGCGGTCTGAGGCGGAGCGCGCAGAGCCCGGGGCGCGCGGGCGCCTGGGCTGCACAGCTCGCGGCGCTGCTGCTGACGAGCTGCTGCGCGTTGGCGGGCTGCTGCGCGCCCGGCCCGCCGCCGGGGCTGCGGCCCGACTCGCCCCTGCCGCGCGAGGTCCAGCTCGAGACCCCGCTCGAGGCCCGCGGGCGCAGCCACGAGGTGGCGGTCCGCAGCGGACGACTCTGGATCCGCGCGCTGCAGCCCGAGAGCGAGTGGACCCTGGCCCCCAGCGACGGCCTCCCCCGCGCCGGCTGCTTCGGCTTCGAGCCCCCGCGCGCGCTCGTCGCGGTCTCGGCCGACGGCGACAACCTGGTGGTCGTCGGCGAGACGGGGCGCGTGTTCTACGCCAAGCTCTCTTCCTACGACGCGGGGCGCGGCTTCGACTGGGTCGACGAGTTCGGCTTGCTCTGGAAGGACGAGGTCGTGCTCCCTGAGCGCCAGCGGGCCTTCGCGATCAGCCACCGCGGCGCCGACGCGGGCTACTACGAGGACATCGACGGCAACCGCTTCCCGATGAGCTTCGGCGTCTCGACCCTCTACGCCCTCGACGCCTCGGGCCAGCGGATCCGCTACGCCGACCCCTGGCTCGAGCCCGACTGGAGCCACCTCTTCTTCACCCCCCTGCGCGGGCGCTTCCTCGCGGTCAACCTGGCCGCCAGCGCCTCGACCCTGTTCGTGATCGACGCCAGCGGCGAGCTGTGGACCCGCCTGGCCGACTACGACACCAGCGGCGAGAACCCGCTGCCCGGCTGGTACACCTACGAGCGCGGACTCCGGCCTGGGCGCAACGTGCGCACGCTGCCCGGCTGGGACTGGGTCCGCCAGCCCCGCCCGCCGGCTGAGGTGACGCGCGAGATCACGATCCTCCAGACCGGGCAGGGCAACGACGCGCGCGAGCTGCGCGTGCGAGGCCGCGACGAGCGAGGGCGCGCGGGCTTCTGGACCAAGCCGATCGCGGCGCCGACCTGGAGCTTCGTGGCGGTGCCGGGCTGGCAGGTCCGCGACGACGAGCTGCTGCGCCCGCTCCCGGGCGCCGAGCGGCTCGGGCCGGTCCTCGACGTCGACTACGTGGGCCAGGTGGGCGTCACCCACCCCTACGTGGCGCGCGTGCTGGGGTTCAACCCGCACAACTCGCCGGCGCGGGTCGTGGTCGAGGTCAACGAGCACCGCTTCGAGGCGCGGCTCCACTTCCGCCGCGTGCGCCCCGAGTCCGACGGGGCGCTGGCGACCAAGCTCGGCCTGCTCGAGCTGAGCGAGGACACCTGGCGCCACGAGGACCCCTGGATGCGCAAGCTCGTGCGCGAGGTCACCGGCGGCGCGCGCCGGATCAAGGTCGGCGTGCGGGTCTCGCCGGAGGGCCGGGAGCTCTCGCTGAGCGAGTCGACCTGGCTCTTCCCAGGGCAGCGGGTCAGCCTGCGGCGAGCGCCCTAGGTCGCGCTCACGGCGCTGCTGGAAGCCCTCGCCAGCCAGCCGGCGCGCGTCGAGACCCAGGGCAGGTCCCCTGACTTCGTGGTTCGCTCGCACTCGGGTCGGCCGCTCTGCGCGGGGACGGCCTCGACGGCGAAGTCCCCCTAGGGGCGCCTGTGCCTGAGGGACGGGGAGCCCGAATAGCCCGTCGCTCAGGGGGCGCGCTCGCTCGTCGTGGCGGCGGAAGCTCGACGGGAGCGGGAGCGGCCCACCTCGCTCGCGAACCACCCTCGCCCCCACCTGCCCGACCTGCTCGATAGATTCGGCCCGTGCTCTTCAGCAGCCAGGAGTTCCTGTTCGTCTTCCTGCCCCTGACCTTGCTCGGCTACCTGGCCGCGGCGCGGGTCGGGAGCCGGCGCGCGTCGCTGACCTGGCTGGTGCTCTGCTCGCTGGCCTTCTACGGCTGGTGGAAGCCGCTCTACCTGCTCCTGCTCGCGCCCTCGGTGGTGGTCAACTTTGGCCTCGGCGTGCGCCTGGCCAAGCCCGAGGTCGCCGCGCGCAAGGCGACCCTGATCGCGGGGATCGCGCTCAACCTCGGCCTGCTGAGCTACTTCAAATACGCCAACTTCTTCGTGGAGACGGCGGGCTTCCTCAGCGGGCACGCCTGGCGCCTGGACCCGATCGTGCTCCCGATCGGGATCTCCTTCTTCACCTTTCAGCAGATCGCGTATCTGGTCGACACCTACCGGAGCGAGACGCACGAGTATCACTTCGTCGACTACGCGCTCTTCGTGACCTTCTTCCCCCAGCTGATCGCGGGCCCGATCGTCCACCACAAGGACGTGATGCCCCAGTTCGACCGCCCCTATCAGGCGCGGCCGAGCGACCTCAGCGTGGGGCTCGCGATCTTCGCCTTCGGCCTGGCCAAGAAGGTGCTCCTGGCCGACAGCGTGGCGGTCTACGCCAACCCCGTGTTCGACACCGCCGACGCGGGGGGCGCCGTGAGCGCCTCGGCGGCCTGGGTCGGAATGCTGGCCTACACCCTCCAGCTCTACTTCGACTTCTCGGGCTACTCGGACATGGCGATCGGGCTGGCCCGCCTGTTCGGGATCAAGCTCCCGCTCAACTTCGACTCGCCCTACAAGGCCACCAGCGTGGTCGACTTCTGGCGCCGCTGGCACAAGACCCTCAGCCGCTTCCTGCGCGACTACCTCTACTTCCCCCTCGGCGGGAACCGCAAGGGGCGCGTCCGCCGCTACGTCAACCTGATGACCACGATGCTCCTGGGCGGCCTGTGGCACGGCGCCGGCTGGAACTTCGTCCTGTGGGGCTTCGTCCACGGGGCCCTGCTCTGCGTCAACCACGCCTGGGAGCAGGTGCGCCGCAAGCTCGGCTGGGAGCCGCGGGCCGCGACCCGCTGGGGCTGCGTGCTCGCCTGCGCGCTGACCTTCCTGGCGGTGGCGATCGCCTGGGTCCCCTTCCGCGCCAAGACCTGGGCCGGCAGCGAGGCGGTCCTCTCGGCGCTGGCTGGCCTGACTCCGCTCAGCGGCGGCGCGCCCAAGGGCGCCTGGCCCTGGCTGATCGGGCTGAGCCTGATCGTGTTCTTGGCCCCCAACACGCAGGAGATCTTCGCCGCCCACGAGCCGGCCCTCGACGCCGAGTCGGACCCGGCCGCCGGCAGCTGGTCGCTCTACCGCTTCTCGTGGCGACCGAGCCCGCGCTGGGCCTTCGTGGTCGCCCTGTTGACCGTCGCATCCATTCTGGGAGTCTCGCGCGCGAGTGAGTTCCTCTACTACCAGTTCTGACCCGCCTCCCAGCGAGGAGCCGCCCACCCCCGCGGAGCCGGTCCGCGCGGAGCACGCGCGCTTCCTCCGCAGCTGGACGCTGAGCATGGCGCTGCTCTTCGCGCTGGTGCTCGGGATCGGCGCCGTGTGCGACCCCCTCTCGCCCCTCGGCGGCTGGCCGGCCTTCCTGGAGCCCTACCGCGAGCACCGCTCGCGCCCGGCCAAGTCCCGCCTGCTCCGCCGCGGCTGGGAGATCGTCCTGCTGGGCAGCTCGCGGACCGAGTCGGGCGTCGACCCCAAGGCCGAGGTGTGGCAGGGCAAGCGCGTGTTCAACGCCGGCCTCGCGGCGGGCACCCTGAACGAGATCGTGGGCGCTCTCGACCACGCCCTCGACCACGCCAAGCCCAAGACCGTGCTGCTCGAGCTGGGCCTCGTGACCGTGACCGGCGGGGACCTCGAGGCCGAGTTCCCCCACGACCCTCCGGGCGCGGGGCTGCTGACCTGGGCGGGCTTCCAGGAGTCCCTCAGCGTCGTCGTCCGGGCCGCGACCCTGCGCGAGTCCCGCAACACCGAAGAGGGTTTCCGGATCCCCAAGTGGCGCGACCCGCCCCGGCTGCGCCGCCGCTGCCGGCGCGTGTTCCAGCGCGCCTTCGGGAATCCGCCCCGCATCTCCTACAGCAGCGAGCTGCTCGCGCCCCTCGAGGCGCAGGTCCGCGCCTGTCGCGCCGCCGGCGTGCGCGTGGTGATCTACCTGGCGCCGGTGCATGCCCTGTGGCTGGAGTCCCTCAGGCTGCAGTTCGGCGACGGGCAGGAGCGAATGGAGCGCGACCTGCTCGCGTTGGTCCAGCGGGTCAACGCCGCAGAGGAGGGCCCCTCCGTGGAGCTGTGGGACTTCAGCGGCTACACGGGCCTGCGCGCGGAGCTCGTCCCGCCCGCGGACCAGCCCGACGCGCTGATGGAGCATTACTTCGAGACCAGCCACTACATGCCGAGCGTGGGCGAGCGGGTGGTCCGCCAGCTCCTGGGCGGCCCAGGCGAGCTCGGCGTGCGGATCCCCGACGCCGCGGCGCTGGCCGCGCACCAGGCAGCGCGCGCCGCCGAGCGGGCGCGCTACCGGAGCGAGCAGGCCGAGCAGGTCGAATGGCTCGAGGGCCTGTGGCGCGCGGCGCAGCCGCCGGGCTGAGCGAGCTCAGCTCGCCTCGAAGGTGAGCGCCACTCCGTAGATCGAGAGCTCGTCGCCGTCGACGAGGTCGGCGTGGCCCTGGATCCCCTTGCCGTTGACGAGCACGGTCTCGGGCAGGGGCGAGGTGTTGTAGACCCGGTAGCGGCCCTCGACCTTGACCACGAGCGCGGCGCGGCGCGGCGCGTAGCCGCCGCTGAGGCAGAGGTCGCTGTCCTCGCCGCCGCCCACGTAGAAGTCGTCGTGGACCTCGAGCGCGCGCTCGCTCCCGTTCAGGCGGCAGAGCAGGCGCGCGCCGGCGGGGCCCTGGCGCTGGCGGGCCGAGGCGACGACCTCGACCTTGACCGGGGGCGGGATCGGGACCGGGGCGCCGTGGGTCTGGCCGAGGATCGGCGCGCTGCCGCCAGCCGGCGGCGGGGCGGCCGGCGCCCGGCGGGTGGGGCGCCCGGCCGGGCGCGGGCGCTGGCCGGGGTGAGCGGGGCGGCGGCCGGGGGCGCGCTGGGTCTGGGCCTGGCGCCTGGGCGGCGTCGGCGGCTGGGCGGGTGGCGGGG
>CALDQK010000512.1 GCA_937911525.1 uncultured bacterium | reverse complement strand
CTCCCGCGGTGTAGCGGTAGCAGCGGAGCGGGTCGCCGCGCAGCCAGGCGCGCAGCTCTTGGGCGAAGCGCTCCGCGCTCTCGAGGCGCTGGGCGGGCTCTGGGGCCAGGGCGGCGCGGGCCAGAGCGTCGAGGTCGCGCGGGACGTCGCGCCGGCGCTGGCGCGGGGTCGCGATCTGGCCGCGGATCGTGGCCGTCAGCTTGTTGACCACGCTGGCCCCCTCGATCGGGGGCTTGCCGGTGAGCAGCTCGACCAGGATCGCGCCCAGGGCGAACACGTCGGCGCGGGCGTCGACGCGCTGGCCGTCGGCCTGCTCGGGCGGGAGGTAGCCCAGCGTGCCGAGCACGGTCCCGGCCTGGGTCAGGCCGGCCGCGTCCGGGGGGAGGGGCGCCAGGCTGGTGCGCAGGCGCTCGTCTTCCTCCTCCTGGCCGCGCTCGAGGGCCAGGCCCCAGTCCATCACGAGGACCTCGCCGAAGCCGCCGACCATCACGTTGCTCGGCTTGAGATCGCGGTGGATCACGCCCTCGCTGTGGGCGTAGGCCACCGCTTCGGCGACGGTCGCCAGCACGCTCAGCAGCTCGCCGAGGGGGCCGCCGGGCTCGAGGGCGGGCGGCCCGGCCGCGTGCAGCTCCTTGACCCGCTCGGAGAGGGGCTGGCCCTCGACCACGCGCATCAGCAGGTAGCGCTCGCCGCGCGGGCTGGTGCCGGCCTCGTAGACGGGCGGGATCGCGGGGTGGTCGAGGCGGGCCGTGATCCGCGACTCGCGGGTGAAGCGCTCGAGCGCGGCGTCGTCGGCGCCGGGGAGGACGACCTTCAGCGCGGCGGGGCGGTCGAGGCGGCGGTCGCGGACCCGGTAGACCGCGCCCATGCCGCCCTGGCCGAGCAGCTCACCCCGCTCGAAGGCCACCTCCGCGTGGGGCATGGCCGTGGGGTCGAAGCGCACGGCCGCCAGGTAGGCCTGGGCCGCGGTGAGGCGCGGGTCGCTCACGCGGGCGGGCGATCTACTCCCACTCGATCGTGGCGGGGGGCTTGGACGAGATGTCGTAGCAGACGCGGTTGATCCCGCGGACCTCGTTGATGATCCGGTTGCTGATCTTGCCCAGCAGCTCGTAGTCGACCCGGGCCCAGTCGGCGGTCATGCCGTCGGTCGACTCGACGGCGCGGACCACGCAGGTGTCCTCGTAGGTGCGCTGGTCGCCCATGACGCCCACCGAGCGCACGGGGAGGAGCACGGCGAAGGCCTGCCAGATCCGGGCGTTGAGGCCGGCCTCGGTGAACTCGTGGCGCACGATCGAGTCGGCGCGGCGCAGGACGGCCAGGCGCTCGGGGGTCACCTCGCCCAGGATCCGGATCGCGAGGCCGGGGCCGGGGAAGGGCTGGCGCTCGATCAGGACCTGGGGCAGGTCGAGCTCGCGCGCCAGCTCGCGGACCTCGTCCTTGAAGAGCTGGCGGAGGGGCTCGACGAGCTCGAAGCCGAGCTCCTCGGGCAGGCCGCCCACGTTGTGGTGGCTCTTGATCGTGGCGGTCGGCCCGCCGAAGGCGGCCACGCTCTCGATCACGTCGGGGTAGAGCGTGCCCTGGGCGAGGAAGCGCGCGTCGTCGATCCCCTCGGCGGCCTGCTTGAACACGTCGATGAACACGTGGCCGATCTTCTTGCGCTTCTCCTCGGGGTCGGTCACGCCCGCGAGCTTGTGGAGGAACTGCTCGGCCGCGCGCACGACGCGCAGGCGCTCGCCGAAGCGGGGCGCGAAGGCGGCCTCGACCTCGTCGACCTCGCCTTCGCGCAGGACCGCGTTGTCCACGAAGATGCAGGTCAGGCGCTCGCCGATCGCTTTGTCGACGATCGCGGCGACCACCGCCGAGTCGATCCCGCCCGAGAGCCCGCACACCACCTGGCCCGTGTCGCCGACCTGGGCGCGGATCGTGGCGACGGCCTCGTCGATGAAGCTGGCCATCTTCCAGTCGCCGCTGCAGGCGCAGATGTGGCGGACGAAGTTGCGCACGACCTGCTCGCCGTGGAGCGAGTGGACGACCTCGGGGTGGAACTGGACCCCGAACAGGGGCTTGGTCTCGTGGGCGATCGCGGCGAAGGGGGCGTGGTCGGTGCGGGCCAGCGACTTGAAGGTGCCCTCGACCTCCTCGACCCGGTCGCCGTGGGACATCCACACCGTGGTCTCCATGGGGACGTCGGCGAAGAGGGGGTTGGTCGGGTCGACCTGGGCGTGGGCGCGGCCGAACTCGCGCGACTCGGCGGGCTTCACCTTGCCGCCCAGCTGCTCGACCATGAGCTGCATGCCGTAGCAGATCCCGAGCACGGGCACCCCGAGCTCGAGGATCCCGGGGTCGATCTTGGGCGCGTGCTCGGCGTAGACCGAGGCCGGGCCGCCCGAGAGCACGATCCCCTTGGGCGCGATCTCCTCGACCTGCTCCAGGGTCAGGTCGAAGCGCGCGATCCGGCTGAACACGCCGGCCTCGCGGATCCTGCGCGCGATCAGCTGGGTGTATTGCGACCCGAGGTCGAGGATGAGGATGGTCTCGTGGGACATGGTGTCCTCCGCTGGGGCCTGGGGCCTGAGGGCCGGGATTCTAGAGCCCACCGGCGACGAGGGGCCCTCTCCCCGTCAAGAAGTGGCTCGGGTAGGATTCGGGGCCCAGAGGTGAGACCCATGCGTACGCTCGCGATCGCGCTCCTCTTCCTCGGCTGCTGCGCGCTCCCGCTCAGCGCCGACGACGAGCCCCAGGACGACACCCCCTACCTCGAGGGCGACAAGCAGGTCTGCAAGCAGCCGCCGATGCTGCTCAAGCGGCCCAGCGACTCCTGGCAGTTCGTCGACCTGGAGAAGATGAAGAAGAAGGCGGCCGCCGCGGGGCAGGACGTCTCGACGCCCGCCTGGCAGCAGCTCAAGTTCCGGCTCTACTCGGGCAGCCAACGGGCCAACATCTTCGTCTACGCGCGGATCGACGACGAGGAGCGGGACGAGCCCCTGACGCCCGAGTTCCTGGCCGAGGGCAAGCTGGCCTCGCTCAAGGGCGCCTTCAAGGAGCCCAAGCTCAGCAAGCCCAAGAAGGTGCGCGTGGGGCGGACCGTGGGCGTGATGGTCCAGATCGAGGGCAAGCTGCTGCGGGGGGACAAGGACCACGCCGTGATCGCGGCGACGGCCTTCCGCAGCCAGGACAAGTGCATCCTCGAGGTCCAGCTCGAGTGCAAGCCGGACCAGGTCAAGAAGCTGGGCAAGGAGCTCAAGACCCTGCTCAAGAAGCTCAAGTTCTGAGCGCTCTCGGCCAGGCCCCCAGTCCCCGGCAGATCCTCTGCGTCGGGCGCAACTACGCGGCCCACGCGGCCGAGCTGGGCAACGCGCTGCCCGACGCCGCCGCCCCGCTCCTGTTCTGGAAGCCGGTCGGCTGCCTGGCGCGGGAGGGTGTGTGTCACCTCCCCAGCTGGGCCGAGGGCGAGACGGTGGTCCACTTCGAGGGCGAGATCGCGCTCGTGCTCGGGCGCGACATCGGCCCCGGCACGCCGGACCTGCCCGCGGACCCCTGGGACGCGGTCGGCGGCGTGGCGGCCGGGCTCGACCTCAGCAACCGAACGCTCCAGCAGCTGGAGCCGCAGTGGGTCCGCGCCAAGGGCTTCGCCGACGCTTGCGCCCTGGGTCCCGTCGCGGCGCGGCCCGCTGACCCCGAGGGCCTGTCCGTGGCGACCTGGCTGGGCGAGGAGCAGGCCCAGGCCGGCACCAGCGACCTGCTGCTCTTTCCGCTGCGCGGGCTGCTGCGCTACGTGCACGGCTTCCTGCGCCTCTTCGCGGGCGACGTCATCCTGACGGGGACCCCCGCCGGGGTCGGGCCCGTCGCGCCGGGGCAGCGCCTGCGGGTCGAGGTCGGCGCCGGCGGCGAGACCCTCTCGCGGCTCGAGGTCGAGTTCGCGGCGGGGCCGAAGGTGGGCGCCTTTCCCCGCTGATCAAGCTGACCCCCCCTCGGTCGGCGCGCGAACAACCTTCGGGATCTGGCCGGAGAGCGTGTTCGCTGACGTTCAGGAACCCTGCTGGGCCCGAAGGCGCGCCACCCTCGCTCTAACACCGGGGATGATCCGCAGCGCTGCGCGCCGCGGATCCTCCCCGCCTAGCCCAACCCTCTCGGGGCGGCTACCGTGTTGGCTCGTTCCACCGCAGCCGAGGGCCGCCCGTGAGCACCGAAGAGAAGGTCAGCCAGTGGATCCGCGACGCCGTCAGCCGCGGCGCGAGCGATATCCACTTCGAGCCCGACAAGGGCGGCAAGATGCGCATCAGGGTGCGCGTCGACGGCCTGATCAAGACCGTCGAGACCGGCGGTGACGCGCAGAAGATCCTCTCGCGCCTCAAGATCATGGCGGACCTCGACGTCAACGAGAAGAACGTCCCCCTCGACGGCCGGATCAAGGCCGACAAGTGGGTCTCGGGGCTGACCGGGATCGACCTCCGCATGAGCTCGCTTCCGTGCATGGGCGGCGAGAAGGTCGTGCTGCGCGTCGTCGACAACCGCAAGCTCAACATGAAGCTCGAGGACCTCGGCTTCACCCGCAAGATGCTCAACCGCTACGAGCCGCTGGTGCGCAGCCCGCACGGGCTGATCCTGCACGTGGGCCCGACGGGCAGCGGCAAGACGACCAGCCTCTACGCGATCGTGCAGACGCTCAAGCGGGGCGATATCAACATTCAGACCGCCGAGGACCCGGTCGAGTACGACGTGTTCGGGATCACCCAGACCCCCGTCGACCACGAGCAGGGCTTGAGCTTCCCGCGGGTGCTGCGAGCGCTGCTGCGTCAGGACCCC
Organism: uncultured bacterium; assembly: GCA_937911525.1. Taxonomy (GTDB): domain Bacteria; phylum Planctomycetota; class J058; order J058; family J058; genus NORP233. The sequence goes on along the minus strand of CALDQK010000512.1, from coordinate 25,208 downwards.
GACGTGATCCTGGTCGGCGAGATGCGTGACTCCGAGACGGCGGAGATCGCGGTCGAGGCCGCCATGACCGGCCACCTCGTGCTCTCGACCCTGCACACCAACGACGCGGTCGGCACGGTCGTGCGCCTGCTCGACATGGGCGTGGCGCCCTTCTGTATCGCCTACGCCCTGCGCTGCGTGATCAGCCAGCGCTTCGTGCGCCGGTTGTGCGAGAAGTGCAAGGTCAAGTCGCAGCCGGACGCCGCCTCGCAGAAGATCATGGGCAGCAACCGGCCGATCTATAAGGCCAAGGGCTGCTCGGCCTGCGGGAAGCAGGGCTACAAGGGCCGCGTCCCGCTCTTCGAGTTCCTGCCGAGCAGCCCCGCGCTGCGCAAGGCGGTCTACGGCGCCGTCACGCCGGACGGGCTGAACCGGGTCGCGCGGGCCAACGGTCTGATCACGCTCTGGGAGGACGGTCTCGACAAGGTGTGGTCGGGAGTGACCGGGCTGAGCGAGGTGGTCCGCGTCGTCAAGGGCGACGAGGCGATGCGCAAGGTCCAGGCGCTTCAGGAGAGCGCGACGGTGCCTCAGCCGCGGCAGGCAGCTCCCGGCCAGCCCGCGCGCCGGCCGCCTCCGGGCGGCCCGCCGCGGCGGCCCTCAGCGCGTCGGCGCTAAGGGGGCGCAGCTCCAGGGGTGAGCTTTCCCAAGCGGGAGCTGCGGCGGGCCTACGACCGGGACGCCGTGGGCTACGACGAGCGCTTCGCCGAGCTGCAGCGGGTCAAGTACGCGGCGCTGCTGGACGAGGTCGAGCTCGACCCGGGCGCGCTGGTGCTCGACCTGGGCGGCGGGAGCGGGCTCCTGCTCGCGGCCTTGGCGGAGCGGGTGAGCCTGGAGCGGCCGCCGCTCCTGCTGGACCTCTCGGCGGGAATGCTGCGAGAGGCGCGCGGGCGGCGCTGTCGGCGCGCCCAGGCGGACGCCGAGTCGCTCCCGCTCCGCTCGGGCTGCGTCGACATCGCGTTCGCGGTGACCTCTCTCTTGGGGACGCGCTCTCAGGTCCTGAGCGCGCTCCTCGAGGCGCGACGGGTCCTGCGCGCAGGGGGCACCCTCGCCTTCAGCCTGCTCACGAGCGAGACCTGGGAGGGGCTGAGCGACGACCTGGCGGCCTGCGGGCTGGAGCTGCGCGCGGGTCCGCTCGGCTGCGGCCAGGACACGGGCTACGTCGTCGGCGTGCTTTAGCGGAGGCGCGGTGCTAGCGTTCCCCTTGTGGAGCCGCTGCGCGTCGTCCTGGTCGAGCAGAACCCCGAGGTGGGAGCCCTCCTGCGGGCCGGGCTCGGCACCGGAATGGTCCACCCCCTGGGCGACGCCGCGCCCGAGGTGGTCCAGGTCGGGACCCTCGGCGAGGCGCTCGAGGAGCTGGGCGCGCGCCCGGACCTGGTCCTGGTGGGAGACGACCCGGGCGTCGAGCAGCTGGAGGCGATCCGGCGCCTGACGCGGGCGGCGCCCGCGATCCCGGTGCTGGTGTGGACGACCCGCGACGAGCGCCAGCGCGCGCTCGAGGCCGTCCGCCTCGGGGCGCGCGACTGGCTCGTGCGCGCGGAGCTGCCGCCCAAGGCCCTGTGGCGGGTGATCTGCTACGCCGTCGAGCACCAGCGCGCCTGGCGACGGCAGGGCGAGCTCCTGCAGCGGCTGCAGGCCACGCAGCGCCTGGAGACCATGGGCGCGCTGGCGGGCGCGGTCGTGCACGACCTCAACAACCTGCTCAGCGTGGTCTCGGCCAACGCGAGCCTGGTCCGACTCGAGGTCGAGGACGCCCGGCTCCACGCGCGCCTGGAGCAGATCCAGGCCGCCGCGCAGCGGGCCGGGGAGCTGACGCGCCAGCTGCTCGACTATGCGCGGGACGTGCCGCCCGCGCCGCAGCCGGTCCACCTCAGCGACGTGACCGGCGAGGTGGTCGGGCTGCTCGAGGCCTTCCTGCGTCCCCTCGCGATCGAGGTCGAGCTGCGGCCCGACCTGCCCGCGATCGAGGCCGACTCGGGTCGCCTGCAGCAGGTGGTGCTGAACCTCGTCACCAACGCCGTCGAGGCGGCCGGCGCCGAGGGGCGCGTGCGGGTCAGCACGGGCGTGATCGAGCTCAGCCCGGAGCAGCTCGGCACCTGCCGCGTCCGGCCCGAGGGCGAGGAGCCCGCGGGCGGTGAGCACGTCTACGTGCTCGTCGAGGACGACGGGCCTGGCCTCGCCCCCGAGGCGCTCAACAAGATCTTCGACCCCTTCTTCACGACCAAGGGCGGCGCGCGCGGGCTGGGGCTGGCCGCCGTGGAGTGGATCGTGCGCTCGCAGGGCGGCGCCCTGTGCGTCGACTCCAGCCCGGGCCAGGGCGCCAAGTTCCGGGTCGCGTTCCCCGCGCGGCCCGGGCTCTCGGTCTCGAGCCCGAGCGTGGCGACCGACACGGACCGCTGGCGGGCCGCGGCCGAGGTGCTCGTGGTCGAAGAGGACGCGGCGGTGCTCGAGACCTTCCGCGCCCTGCTCACGCGCCTGGGCTGCCTGGCGCATCTCACGCGGGGGGTCGACGACGCGCTGGAGGTGCTCGGGCGGCGGCGCAAGATCCAAGCGATCTACCTGGCGGGCCGCCAGCTGGCGGGCGCGGCTCCCCTGCTCGAGGCCGGCTTGCCGGTGGTGGTGTGCAGCAACGACGCCGAGGACGGGGCGCGCTCCCTGCCCAAGCCCTTCACCTATCAGGAGCTCAAGCGCTCGCTCAAGGACGTGCTGGGCTGATCAGCCGGTGAGGCGCGACTCGCGCTCCTCCATGGCGGCGATCGCGCGCTCGACGGCGGCGACCCCGTCCTGGCGCACGTCGACGCTCAGCGCCTGGCGCCAGCGGCGCGCGCCAGGGACGCCCGCGAAGAGGTTGAGCGGGCCGCGGAGCAGGACCTGCCAGCCGGCTCCCAGCTCGCGCCAGCGGGCCAGCCAAGGGAGGAGCGCGCGCGCGGCCTCGCTTCGGCTCGGCGGCGGCGGGGCGGGGCGCCCGGGGTAGAAGCGCTGGTCGAAGCCGGCGAGCTGGTAGGGGTCGTTGATCACGCCGCGCCCGATCATGACCGCGTCGACGTGTTCGAGGTGGCTCGCGACGGCCTCGGCGCCGCTGATCCCGCCGTTGATCTCGACGTAGAGCTGGGGGTGTTCGCGCTTGAGCCGGTAGACGTCCTCGTAGCGCAGCGGCGGGATCGTGCGGTTCTCCTTGGGGCTGAGCCCCGAGAGCCAGGCCTTGCGGGCGTGGACCGTGAAGCGGTCGGCGCCTGCCTCGGCGACGATCCGCACGAAGCGCTCCATGTCCTCGTAGCTGTCGATGTCGTCGATCCCGATCCGGTGCTTGACCGTGACCGGGACCTCGACCGCGGCGCGCATGGCCTCCACACAGCGGGCCACGACCTCGGGGCGCGCCATGAGCGAGGCGCCGAAGCTGCCCTCCTTGACCCGGCTGCTGGGGCAGCCCACGTTGAGGTTGATCTCGTCGTAGCCGTAGTCGACGCCGATCCGGGCGCACTCGGCCACCTGGGCGGGGTCGTCCCCGCCGAGCTGGAGCGCGCAGGGCTGCTCGAACTCGCGGTCCCAGCCGAGGGCGCGCGCGCGGTCCCCGTGGATCAGGGTCGTGACCGGGATCATCTCGGTGTAGAGCAGGGTCCGCTTGCTCAGCAGCCGCAGGAACACCCGAAAGAAGCGGTCGGTGGTGTCCATCATGGGCGCCACGCTGACCGGGTAGTCGGCGCCGCGCCGGACGTCTGCGGGCGAGCTCATGGTCCCGCGAGCTTGCTGGCGCGGGCGGGGAGCGTCAAGCATCGCGCAGATCAGCGCCCTGCTACGCTCCCGTGTATCCCGTGCCCCTGTTAGCATTTGGGGCCCTGCCCTGGCTCGGGTGGCAGGGAGAGGGAGGGAGCATGTCTAGCCGCGCGCTCGGGATCGGTCTCTTGGTCGGGGTCACCTTCCTGGCCCCTTGCGTGTCCCTGCCAGGGCCCTGCTCGCTGCTGTGCGCGCCCGCCCTGGCCCAGGACGACATGCCGGTCGAGGTCGACACCACCTTCGAGCGCAAGACCTCGGTCTCTCGCTTCTGGATCATCTACGTCGGCGGCGACCAGTCCTACCGCATGACCAACAAGGTCCACCAGCGCTATCAGCGCCTGTGGCCCTTCCTCAGCCGCGGGACCAAGATCCACCTGGTGACCAAGAAGGGCTGGATCACCACCATGCAGCGCGGCTGGAAGACGCGCGGCAAGACCGACACGGAGGGCGTGATCAAGAAGATCCGCTCCTGCCAGGAGGGCGACCGGGTCGAGATCGACGGGCGCGAGCACCTCTTCTTGCGGGCCAGCGAGACCCACATGTCGGCCGCGCCCAAGCTGCCCGGTGAGGCGGGCTTCGGCGACGAGCGCAAGTTCCTGATCACCTCGGTGCGCAACTTCAAGGTCCTCGACAAGCGCCAGACGACGACCGAGCAGCCCCTCGGCCCCGACACCCTCGACGTGTTCAAGGTCGCGGTCGGCGACACGGTCGCCGTGTTCATGGGCAAGGATGAGAAGCCGCTGACGGGGGCCTTCTCGAAGCTGGGCCCCAAGGCGGCCGAGCTGCGCGAGTGGACCTCGGAGGGCTGGGGCGGGAGCCGCCGGCTCCTGCGCCGTCAGGTGACCAAGGTTCGCCACGTCCCGCTCGAGCGCAAGGACTCCTTCGAGCTGCGGGGCGGAAAGCTCGAGCTCACGGTCGAGCACTACCGCCGCTCGGTCGAGGGGCCAATGGAGATCAAGGTCTCGGTCGTCCACGACGTGCCGAGCAAGATCATGACGGGGCTCCGGCTGCGCATGAACCTCAGCGAGGCGGTCGGTTCGGCCAGCACCCCCGACGCCGAGGAGATCACGCTCGTCCCCGCGCTCTTCGCGGGCGAGCGCCACCGCATCTCCCACACCGTGATCCACAGCCGCTACAGCGACGTGCTGGTGCGCCCCGAAGAGAGCAAGCTGCTCGACTTCAGCGACCCGCAGGCGATGCCTCAGGTCCTGCGGCAGATCGACCTCGGGCCAGAGCTCGGCTTCCTGACGCAGCTCTACGTGGGGGTCGGCTCGACCAAGGAGCCCAGGGTGCTCGGGCTGCTGATCAACCGCGCCCTCTACCCGCCGACCCGCGCGGACGAGGTCCCCGAGGAGCACGCGCGCGCGGCGCGCAAGGGCCTGCAGGCCGCGGGTCAGGACGCGGTCCAAATGATCCTCGACCAGATCGAGGTCACCGCGAAGAAGCTCAAGCTCGTGGCCCTCGTCAGCGGGGAGCTGCGCGACGACGTCCTGCCCGAGTCGATCCCGGCCGAGGAGCACCGCCAGAGCCTGATCAAGCTGCTCGGCCGCCTGCGGGGGGCGGTGAGCGAGGAGACGGCCCAGCGCCTGTTCAACATCAGCGTCCAGCAGCCGGCCTTGACCAAGGCCGTCGAGCGGGCCTTCGCCTTCCAGCCCGAGCACGCGGCCGGGGTCCTGCTCTCGGAGGCGGTCCCCCGCGACGGGGAGGGCTTCAAGGAGCGCGAGGAGCGCGCCAACACCCTCCTGCACGACCTGGCCGACAAGGTGATCGACCTCCTCCCGCCGCTCGTGGCCAAGCGGGGCGCGCCCGTCGAGGAGCTGCGCCAGGCGATCGTGGCCCACGGCAACGACGACCCGGGCAAGGCGGTCGACGTCGCGCTGCGCCTGGCCCGCGAAGGCGTGAAGGCTCTGCGGCGCCAGGCCTACGAGGAGAAGGTCAAGGAGGCCAGGGAGCTGCGCAAGAAGCTCGAGTGGGAGAAGTCGCTGCGCCTGCTGGAGGAGGTCCTCAAGGCTCAGCCGAACCACAAGGAGGCGAACGCGCTCCTCGGCTCGGTCCAGGTCGGGCTGGCCAACTCGCTGGCGGCCCGCGGATACCGCGGCGACGCGATCGAGATGCTGGAGCGGGCGGTCAAGGCCAAGGAGCCCGCGGCGAGGAAGCCGCTGGGCCGGCTCTTGCTCGAGGTCCTGCGCGAGGAGTGCGAGGGCGTGATCCTGCGCAAGGCTCCGCAGGTCGGCGCGAACAAGATCGCGACCGTGACCCCCGCTACGCGCTACCCGGGCAAGTCGGCGAAGAAGCCCGGCTGGATCGAGGTCGACACGGGCTCGACGGCCGCATACGTGCAGGCGGACTCGGCGCGCGTCGAGAACGGCACCGCGGTCTTCTCGCCGACGGCGCCCGAAGCTCGCGTCGCCGCCCTGGCTGCGCGCGCGCGGGAGCTGGAGCCGAACCTCGCTGCCCCAGCCGACAAGGCGCTGGGGACCTTCCTCGCCGGCCTGGCAGAGGCCGAATACAACCTCGGCAACTACAGCAAGGCCTACGGCCTGCTGAGCGAGCGCGTGGCGGAGCTCGCGCCCGACGAGCCGCGCCTCTCGCTCAAGAGCCGGGCCTGGCTCTTCGCCAACCTGTGGCTGATCCTGGGGACCCTGGTAGCCCTGGGCGGTGGCGGCGGCGTCCTCTACTGGCTGATCCAGCGGGAGCAGGAGCGGAAGGCCAGGAACGAGGCGGGCGACGGGACGCTCGAGATCGACCTCTTCGGCGGGCAGGACTACGGCACCGTGGACCTCGCGCCGGACGACATGGTCCCCTACCAGGAGGACCTGCCCGCCGGCGGCGGCGGCCTCAGCGTCGGGCCCGGCTAGTGCGGCAGCTCTTGGGGATCCCCGTCGTGGACGGGGTCGTGATCGCCGAAGCGCTCGTGCTCGACGCCGAGAAGTATCGGCTCCCGGCGCAGCGCCCCACGCGCCCAGGGGATCCGGCGGATCCGCAGCGCGTCGCCGACGAGCGCGCGCGCTATCGCGAAGCGGTCGAGAAGGCCAAGGTCGAGGTCGAGGCGCGCGCCGAGGACCTCGCGAGCGAGGCCGCGGCCGCAGCGATCCTGATGGTCCAGCGGGGGCTCCTCGACGAGGAGGCCTTTCACCAGGACGTCGAGGAGCAGATCGCGGCCGGCTTCGGCGCCGAGCAAGCGGTCAGCAAGGTGGTCAACACCAAGCGGAAGCAGTTCCGCCAGCAGGAGTTCACCCTCAGGCTCCTCCCCGACCTCGACGACCTCGAGCAGACCTTGATCGTTCAGCTCCTCGGCGAGGAGCGCGAGACGCTCAAGGACCTCACCGCGGAGGTGATCGTCATCGCGCGTGACCTGACGCCCAGCCAGACGATGAGCCTCCCGCTCGAGTTCGTGAAGGGCTTCGCGACCGACCAGGGCGGCAAGACGAGCCACACCGCGATCCTGGCCCAGAGTCAGGGCGTGCCGGCGGTCGTCGGCTTGGGGCGAGTGACCGACATCGTCACGGGCGGCGAGCTCGTGATCCTCGACGGTCGCTCGGGCAAGGTCATCGTCGACCCCGACGAGCGCACGCTCCACCGCTACCGCGAGCGGCGCAAGTCGATCCTGCAGCTGCAGAAGGAGCTCGAGGAGCTCAAGGCGCTCCCCGCTCAGACCCTCGACGGGCACCGGATCCGGCTCTTCGCCAACATCGGCTCCCCGGACGAGATCGCGCTCGCGATTCGCTCCGGCGCCGAAGGAATCGGTCTCTACCGGACCGAGTTCCTCTACAGCCAGGAGGAGCCCGACCCGAGCGAAGACGTCCACTTCGCCGCCTACTCGCGCGCGATCGAGCTGCTCGAGGGGAGGCCGCTCGTGATCCGCACCTTGGACCTCGGCGCGGACAAGTTCACCCCCGCGGGGCTGGGCTTCGAGGCGAACCCTTTCCTGGGCTGCCGCTCGATTCGCTACTGCCTGATGGAGCGCGAGGACGTCTTTTGGCGGCAGCTGCGCGCGATCCTGCGCGCCTCCGCCCGCGGCGACGTGCGCTTGATGCTGCCCATGGTCTCGAGCCTCGAAGAGCTGGTGCGAGCCAAGGAGCTGATCGAGGACGTCAAGGCCGAGCTGCGCTCCGAGGGGCAGGCCTTCCGGGAGGACATTCCGGTCGGGATCATGATCGAGGTCCCCTCGGCGGCGCTCGTGGCGGACCTCCTCGCGAGCGAGGCGGACTTCTTCAGCATCGGCACCAACGACCTCGTGCAATACGTGCTGGCCGTGGATCGCGTCAATCAGAAGGTGCAGGAGCTCTATCAGCCGGCGCACCCGGCGGTGTTTCGGCTCCTGCTGCAGACCGTCGAGGCGGCGCGGCGCAACAAGATCCCCGTGAGCATTTGCGGCGAGCTCTCCGGCGAGCCCGAGTTCACACTGCCCTTGCTCGGGCTGGGGCTGCGAGACCTCTCGATGGCGCCGAGCCTCATCCCCAAGATCAAGCGCTTCATCCGCTCGATCACGGCCATCGAGGCGGGGCGGGTCGTCGACGAGGTGCTCAAGCACAGCGCAGCGACCCAGACGGCGGCCTACCTGGTCGAGAAGGCCCGCGACCTGGACCCCGAGTTCTTTGACTAGAACCAAGTCGCTGCAATCAAGAGGCTTAGGCGGGTCTTTCGCTCAACCCTGCTCGCTTCGTAGTTCCTGTGGCGGCGGACGAAGGGCTAGCAAGGGCGTGGTTGAGCGGGTGGCCGATCGAGGCCTTCACGAAGGACGTCCATGCCGGGCGACCTCGGGGTCTACTTCAAGGGACGTGAAGAACTTGCGGCCCTCGGGAGAGGTGAGTATAGTCCCCCGCGAAGGGGCGTTAGGGTCGTTTCGAGCGGCTCTACGGGGGACGAGGACGGTTGGGTGGAGATCTCCTCCCGTGCGACAACTGAGCTACTGAAGCGCGCGGACACTTTAATCGTGACTGCAATCGCGCGTGTGTCGTGCTTGACCGTCCCTGCCTTCAATCGCCCGCTGCAGGAAAGCGTTACGGGGGAGGACCACCGTGTTCGGTAGGAGTAAGCGCATTCTCGCGCTCGACATCGGCTCCAGCGAGATCAAGGCGCTGGAAGTCGCCGATTCCGGCGGCGGGATCAGCATCCACAACTACGCCTGCACCAAGATCGGTAATCAAAACGAGACGATCTACGCGATCAAGGAGATCATCCGGCGGAGCAACTTCAAGACGAAGCGCTCCGTCACCTCGGTCTCTGGTCGTTCGGTGATCGTGCGCTACGTCACCATGGCGCAGATGCCGGAGCAGGACCTGCGCCACGCGATCCGCTTCGAGGCGGACAAGTACATCCCCTTCGAGGTCGACGAGGTCCAAATGGACACGCAGATCCTCGAGGACCAGGTCGGCGACGGCAGCCAGCCCGAGATGAAGGTGCTGCTCGTCGCTGTGCGCAAGAACCTGATCGAGGAGCACCTGCACCTCCTGCAGGAGGCGGGGCTCCAGTCGGCGATCATCGACGTCGACGCCTTCGCGCTCGGCAACGCCTTCGAGCTGCGCGCTCGTCAGAGCGGCGGCTTGAGCCCTGAGAAGGTCGTCGCGCTGATCGATATCGGCGCCAACAAGACCAATATCAATATCCTGAAGGGGAGCATCTCCTACTTCACCCGCGAGGTCTACCTGGCCGGCAACGACTTCACCGAGGCCGTGTCGCGCAAGTTCAACCTCGACACCCAGGAGGCCGAGCGCCTCAAGTGCCGGCCTGACGACCAGGCTGGCGAGGTCGAGGAGGCGATCCTGCCGACCCTCGACGACCTGGGCAACGAGATCCAGCTCTCCTTCGACTACTTCGAGAACCAGTTCGATCGCGTCGTCGAGGAGGTCTACATCTCGGGTGGCTCGGCTCAGCTGCCGGGTCTGCAGCGCGCCTTCGAGGGCGCCTTCGAGAAGAGCGTCGTGTTCTGGAACCCGCTCGAGACCATCGAGGTCAAGCCGGGGATCGACGTCAAGACGCTGAACCAGTATGCCGGGCAGCTGGCCGTGGCCGTCGGTCTCGCCAGCCGCGTTAGGAAGTGGTAGCCATGCTCGCCATGATCGAGATCAACCTCCTCCCGGCGGAGTTCCGTCCCCGCGAGAAGACCAACCTCGGGTTGATCGCCACGGTGGCCTGCGGACTGCTGGTGTTCGGCGGCGTGGCCATGTATGGCTTCGACCAGAACAGCAAGCTGGCTTCGCTCGACACCGAGTACGACAGCTTGACCAAGACCAAGACCGAGCTGGACCGCAAGGTGAAGTACATCCGCGACCTCGAGAAGCGGATCGCCCAGCAGAAGAGCCGTCAAGAGACGATCATCGAGATCTCCCAGTCGAAGATCATGTGGTCGCTCAAGCTCCAGCAGTTCAGTCAGATCATGCAGGACTTCCCTGGGTTCTGGATCCAGCGCCTCGTGCTGACCAAGACCAAGGCGGGTCAGGCGATCCGCATGGAGTGTTCGGCCACGGGCAGCAGCCTGCGTGAGATCGCGCGCTTCCGCGACGCGATCAAGAACGACCCGAACTTCTACTACCACTTCGCGTCGCTCGAGAGCGGCGAGGTGGTGATCGAACCCCTCGAGCCGGGGCTCAACTTCAGCGAGCGGATGGACTTCACGATCGATCTGCCGCTGCGCAAGCCCGTCGTTGCCAAGAAGAAGAAGAAGTAGCTGTGAATAAGGAAACGCAAGTCGTCCTGATCACTGGCCTGGTGTTCGTCGTCATGACGGGCATCGCGCTCTACTACGTGAACGGACGCATCGAGGCGCGCAAGGCTCGCGAGCAGGACATCGCGACGATCAAGCAGGACATCGCCAAGGCGGAGTCCGTGATCGCCAAGAAGGAGGAGCTCGAGAAGGAGCTCGACTCCCTCGAGCGCAACCTGAGCCACTACATCACGATCCTGCCCAGCCCTGAGGTCGCCACCAAGGAGAGCCTCATGCGCCTGGTCCAGGAGAAGTGCGAGCGGAGCCAGTTCGTGCTCGAGCGCTTCGTCCTGAACGACGCCAAGGCCGCGGCCCGCGGCGCCAAGGCGCCGAAGAAGAAGAAGGACGGCGGCGGCTTCCAGGAGATCGGGCTGACCCTCGACGCCAACGGCACCTACGAGCAGTTCCTGCGCTTCTTGAACTCGCTCGAGCGCCACGAGAGCTTCCTGCGCGTGAACACCTTCCGGTGCGAGGCGGAGCCCAAGCCCAGGATCAACGAGGAGGACGGCACGGTTAGCTGGCCTCTGACGATCTCGCTCAACCTCTCCACCTTCCGCTACGAGGCGGGGAAGTAGGACGACCATGACGCGCTTCAATCTCCCTGCTGCCGTTCTGCTGGGCGCCCTGAGCTGCGGCTCGGCCTTCGCCCAGGACGAGCCCTCGGAGCCCGCCAAGCGGCAGGTCCTGATCACCAAGCTCTTCGAGGCGAACAAGAAGGAGTCGTGGAAGGAGGTCATCAGCAACTTCCTGGAGCTGGAGAACCTCCCCAACGCGAAGATCGACGATCGCCTCCTGTTCATGAAGGCGCGCGCCCACCTCGCGCTCAAGGAGGACCAGCTCGCGAGCGACGCGCTCGAGCGGCTCCTCGCAGAGCATGACGACCACGTCGAGGGCCTCTATCTCCTGGCGCAGATCAAGGCCAAGAGCGACTCGGCCGCCGAGCGTGAGCGGGCCAAGGACCTGCTGCTGCTCTCGGCCCGGGCGGGGCGCTTCGTCCTGCGCGACATCAACTCAGCTGAGGGCCAGACCTCGTTCAAGCACCTGCTCAAGGACCCGGGCTTCATCCTGAAGGTCATGAACGCGAGCAACGAGTTCACCGTCTCGGCGAGCAACCTGCGCAACCCCTTCCAGAGCCCGATCCGCGAGGTCGAGGAGGGCGCCGAGGAGGGCACCGAGACCCAGGTCGTGGCCGTGGTCCCCGAGCGCCTCAAGCGTCTCGAGGAGCAGGTCGAGCAGCTCTTCCGTGACATCAACACCCTGGCCGAGAAGCGCCAGGTCGACGAGCTGATCTCCAAGTTCCAGGATCTGCGGAACCTGATGGCCGAGTACGGCTCGGACGGCTCGGAGATGGTCCGTAAGAAGATGGAGAAGTGGAAGCAGCGCTTGGCCTCGTTCGGCGAGGTGTTGCTCTCGATCCAGCTCCAGATCTACATCCAGGAGGGTAACCAGCACCTCCGCGCGATGGCGGAGTCGATCAAGCGGGACGAGTACGACCTCGCCCTCGAGCGCTTCGAGCAGATCAAGGAGCTCAAGGACCAGATGCTCAACGAGGAGCGCGAGGTGTTCCACCGGAACGCCGAGGCCCTCTTCCTGCGCGGTAAGGCGCTCGCGGACCGCGCGGCGCGCCTGAAGCGGATCTCCGAGTTCGATCTGCGGGTCGAGGGGATCGTGGTCGCGCCGCCCAACGACGAGCAGGCCAAGGACAGCGCGATCATCAACGATCGAATCTACTACGAGGGCGACGCGGTGATCGATCTCCAGACGGAGGAAGAGATTCCGGACCTCTTCGTGGTTGAGATCATCCGCTCAACGGTTAGATTTCGCTACCAAGACACGGAGTTCGTCCGCGAACTTCAGCAGGAAAAAGCCAAGTAAGCAAGTAACACAGCAAAGCTCTCCGGTCGATTTGGTCGTAGGGCAGAGCGATACTTGCTAGGACTATTCCAAGTTACGAATCAAGTTTCGAAACACGTGTGGGGGAACGGAGAGAGCCCTAGCTGGACTCTCTCCTCGGAGCGCCCAGGAATCTGAACTGGGCACTCCTTGGCGTCGCAAGCAGCGGCGCTAGGACGAAACCAAGGGGGAAGCATGAAGATGCGCCACTTCGTGGCCGGTCTGGCCACGTGCTTCGCGCTCGCAACGAGCGCGAGCGCGCAAGATGACCAGCCCAGCCAATACCTCGGAACGGAGCGACGGCTCCAAACGATGAGGATCAACGTCGACGTCGAGGGCGTCGACCTGGCCGACGTGATGGAGCAGATCGGCCAGAAGGTCGGGCGCAACATCCTCGTCGATCCCAACGTGCAAGAGACCGTGACGGTCTCCTTGCGCGAGATTCCCTGGCGGGAGGCGGTCGACGTCATCGCGAAGATGACTCGCTGCGAGGTCGAGGAGCGTCCTGGAGACATTCTCCTGCTCACGCAGCCGCCCAAGGTCACGATCCAGTTCACGGACGCCAACGTGCGCACCGTGCTGCAGCTGCTCGCGGCCTACTCCGGCAAGAACATCATCATCTCGCCGCAGGTGACGGGCGACGTGACCCTGGACCTCAAGGAGGTTCACTGGCTGCGCGCTCTGCACGCGATCGTCAAGACCGTCGGCGACTACGAGGTCGTCGAGGAGACCGACGATCTGCTGCGCGTGGTGACGCGGAGCTCGATCGAGCAGCAGCTCGAGACCGTCGTGTTCAAGCTGAAGTTCGTGCGTCCTCCCGCGACCTACCGGGCAATTCCCCCGGCGAGCACGGGTCAGGCTGGCGCCGGCCAGGGCAACCAGGCCTCGGCCTCGGTCTTTATCGGCAGCGTCCAGAACGTGGCCGCGGCGTCGATCAACGAGACCTTCACGCTCTTCCGCTCGCTGCAGGCCGTCGTCCAGAACTCCGGGATCACCGGCGCGACGCTCGAATACGACGACCAGACGAACTCGTTCATCGTCACGGCGACCAAGCCGCTCTTGAACCAGCTCGAGAAGATCATTCAGAAGGTCGATGTCCGTCCTTCGCAGATCTACACCGAGGTCAAGTTCGTCTCGACCCGGGACAACAACAACCAGAACTACGGCCTCGAGTTCAGCGAAGGCTCGAGCGACCGCGGCCTGCGCTGGTCGAACCAGCAGCACGGTCCCTTCCCTCAGCAGGACTTGACCTTCTTCCCTGGGCCCAACCCGCTGATCAACTCGCTCAGCGGCGGGCTCCTCGGCAACGACCCGCGCCAGTTCACCCCAATCCAGCAGGCGACTAACTTCCAGCAAGGTCAGCTTCAGCTGCTGCAGACGACGGTCCCCGCGGGCAACCTGCCCTTCCTGATCGGTGAGGGCGGCGACCTCTTCAACGAGCAGCTCTCGATCCCCGCGCTGCTGAACTTCTCGCAGTTCAACGTCGTCCTGAACCTGATCGATCGTGACGACCGCTCGCGCACCATTCAGTCGCCTTCGCTCTTCATGCTCGACAACCAGGACGCCGTGATCTTCGTCGGCGACCAGGTTCCCTACGCCGAGTTCGAGACGACTCAGGACGCGAGCGGTAACGTTCAGGCCGAGATTCGTGAGGGCGCGCGTTCGCCGGTCGCGATTGGCTTCTCGCTCTTCGTGCAGCCCCACGTCGTCCCCGACGAGGACCGGGTCGCCATGACGGTGATCCCCCGGGTCAACGACCTGGTCGGCACCACGTCGTCGATCCCCGGCTTCGAGCGCTTCGCGTTCGGCTTCAACAACCTGGAGCTGAACCTGCCGCGCACCCGCGAGCAGGCCCTCGTGACTCACGTCATGCTCGAGGACACCCAGACCGCGGTCCTCGGCGGCCTGCTGACGGAGGTCGACACCGAGATCATCAAGCGGGTGCCGATCCTCTCGAGCATTCCGATCCTCGGCAACATCTTCACCAACACGCAGACCAACAAGCGGGTCGAGAACCTCACGATCTTCATCACGCCGACGATCATTCGTCAGCGCAAGACCGTCGACTCGATCTTCCTGCGTGCGACCAAGCGCCTCGAGAAGGCTGATTACTTCTATCAGAAGTACGAGAAGCCGAGCTTCGAGGACGACGAGGCTGACGAGGACGAGGACGAGTAATCCTCTCCCCCTCTAGCCGTCCCCACAGAGACGCCCCGCCATGCCTCTCCAGGCGCGCGGGGCGTCTCGCGTGTGGGCTGGTATCCTCCTTCCCGACAACTTCGAGGCAGCCATACTCGCCTCCTCGATCGGTCATGGACATGACCGCTGACCCAACGCACAGGAGCAAACACGCGTGACCAAGCGCATGTTGATCAACGTCGCCCAGGCCGAAGAGGCGCGCCTCGCCATGGTCGAGGACGACCTCCTCTCCGAGCTCTACGTCGAGCGGAACACCGAAGAGAAGTACCTCGGCAACATCTACAAGGGCCGGATCGCCAACATCGAGCCCAGCATTCAGGCCGCCTTCGTCGACTTCGGGAGGGAGGTGAACGGCTTCCTGCACGTCAGCGACGTCATGCCTGCCTATGGCAGGAGCGAGGGCGAGCGTCAGGACATCAGCGAGGTGCTCTCGCGGGGGCAGGAGGTCCTCGTCCAGATCACCAAGGACCAGATCCGCTCGAAGGTCCCCACCCTGACGACCTACATCAGCTTGCCGGGTCGCTACCTCGTGCTGATGCCGAGCATCAGCAAGTGCGGCGTGAGCAAGAAGATCACGAGCGAGGAGGAGCGCAACAAGCTGCGGGCCCTGCTGAAGGAGCTCAATCCGCCCGCTGGCATGGGCTACATCATTCGCACGGCTGGTATCGACCGGACCCGGGAAGAGCTGGCTCGCGACCTCGACTACTTGCTCAACCTCTGGAAGGCGATCCTGCGCAAGGTCAAGGGGCAGGAGTCCCCGGCCACGATCTACAAGGAGACCGACCTGGTGATTCGCTCGATCCGAGACCTCTTCACGGGGGACATCGACGAGACGATCATCGACGACTACGAGGTCTACACCCGCGCCAAGGAGTTCCTCAAGGCGGTCATGCCCCGTCACGAGGACTCGGTGAAGTTCTATCCGGGGCCTACGCCGCTCTTCCACAAGTACAACGTCGAGCGCCAGATCGAGGGCCTGCAGGCTCGTCGCGTTCCGCTGAAGTCGGGCGGTTCGCTCGTGATCGAGCAGACCGAGGCGCTGGTCGCGATCGACGTCAACTCGGGCAAGTTCAAGGGCGAGAAGAACCTCGAGGAGACCGCCTACCGGACCAATCGCGAGGCGGCGGCGGAGATCGCCCGCCAGGTCCGGCTGCGCGACCTCGGCGGCCTGATCGTGTGCGACTTCATCGACATGCGGGACTCACGCCATCGCACGCAGGTCGAGCGGCTGCTCCGTAGTCACCTGCGTCGCGACCGCGCGCGGGTTCGGGTCGCGCGGATGTCTCGCTTCTCCCTGATCGAAATGACCCGTCAGAGGGTGCGGGAGAGCCTCAAGCGGACCACCTACGAGCAATGTCCGACCTGTCAGGGAACGGGCTACATCAAGACCATCGAGTCGACGGCGCTCGAGGTCCTGCGAGAGATCCAGCTCCACCTCGTGGACCACCCCAACTCCGGGGTCACGGTGGTGGTCAGCGGTCCGGTCGCGGAGTATCTCCGCACTCGGAAGCAGGGCGCCATCGATCAGATCGCCGAGCGCTTCAGCCAGGAGGTCGTCTTGCACGCTTCGAAGGACTTCCGGCGGGAGCAGTACAAGCTCAGCTGAACGAGATCACAGGGGTTGCGCACCTCGCGGCGACTTATCTCCTTTGTTTCCAGCGAATCAGCGACTCAAAGGCCCGACCGACAGAATTCGGAATCCCTAGGTTGGATGCAACATGGGTGCGCTGGGCTCGTCTATCCCCACGTAGGCCCTTGGGCCCTTAGGGAAGCGGAGCCACAACCCATGTGGAGCGTTGACATCCTCCGGCGTCGAGCGCTACATTCCACCTCCCCAAATTCTTGGGCTGACATACCTTGGGTAAAGAGCACGGGTTGCGAGGGGGTCCCTGAACCCCTCGCGTGTCTTGCTCCACCCCCCGCCCCCTCAGCTGACGGGTCCATCCGTCCTTAGAGGTCGAGCCTTGCGAAGTGACCGCCCTTCCTTCCGCGCCTTCACCTTGATCGAGCTCCTGATCGTGATCGCGATCATCGCCGTTCTCTCGACGGTGCTCATGACTGCCCTGAGCGGGGCCAAGAGGCGCACCCAGATCGCCGTGGCGAAGAGCCAGATCACGGCCCTCAAGGCTGCTCTGGCCAACTACAAGTCCGACATGGGGCGCTTCCCGCGTCGAGTGCAGCGCCCGACGAGCGCCACGGACGCCACCGCCTACAACGACGACTGCGTGGCCATGTATGCCGCGCTGCGCAACAAGCCGACCCTCGCGGCGGGCGGCGGGCAGAACTCGCCCTACGTCGACGACTGGAAGGCCGAGTACGTCGGCTGGGTCACCGATCTCGGCGGGCTCAACGCCGGGACGAACTTCTACTCGGACGGCACGCAGTACGTGGAGCAGGTCCCCCCCGACGAGGCGGAGGATCTGATGACGCTCAACTACCAGAACCAGCACCTGCCCGCGAACGCGGGCGGCGGCAACGGGCCTCTGGTGTTCCTGGACCCCTGGGGCAACCCCTACCACTACCGCGAGTGGGCCTCGGTCCGAAGCAACTACAAGGACCAGATGATCACCACCCCGGTGGTGCGCAACGGACTCGCGACCCCGGCGAACGTCGAGGGCAACGTGATCACGGACAACATTCGTGACCGGCCCCACAACCCGGAGGGCTTCGACGTGTGGAGCAACGGCCCCAACGGGGTGAATGAGTTCGGCCACCCCGAGTCCGACGACGTCACCAGCTGGAGCGAATGAGCACTATGAGTGGAAGCCGACGCGGCTTTACCCTGGTCGAGGTCCTCGTCGCGATGACGATCGTCCTGATCCTGACCGCGCTGCTGGCCATGGGCCTGGGCGGGTCGAAGGACAAGGCGGCGCACAAGGCGAGCAAGGCCCTGGTCAGCAAGATCAAGGTGGCGCTCGAGTCCTACAACGCCGAGTTCCGTGACTACCCCCCCGACGGCTACGACGTCGACGATCCCGGTTGGAACGTGACCGCGGCCCAGGGCGTCGCTGTGCGCCCGCCCGACCTGCTCGACTCATCTGGGAACCCGACCACGACCTACAAGCTGCGGCGGGTCAAGGGCACCGCGGCGCTGATCTACTTCCTCTGTCGGCCGCAGATCAAGCGGACTCGAATGAGCTCCGATCCCGGCGACAAGACGATGAACGAGAAGCGGCTGGAGCCCTTCCTGCAGCTGGACACCCGGGACTACACCCGCCCCAAGATCACGGTCGCTGGCGAGGAGATCACCTTCGAGCCCAACCACCCCTGGGGCAACGACGGCTACTGGGACCGGAACGCGGGCGGGGGCATCCTGACCGAGATCATCGACGCCTATGGGCGCCCCCTCTGCTACGACAAGGTCCGCACGGCGCTGACCGTCAGCAACGTGTCCGCGGGTGAGATCGCCTACTTCAACCCCAGCCTCTTCCAGGCGGGTTCGGGCGTGTCGACGGGCGGGGTCGGCATCGCCGCTCACCCCGACGCTGCCGAATACATCCTGGGCGGGCTGATGCCGATCAACGCGGATCAGGAGCCCAGCGGGTTCGCTGACGCGGCCGAGAACACGCTGCTGACCTCTCGTATGGACCCGCGCTTCCGCAGCAACCAGGTCCAAACCGCCATCAACGCCCTCGAAGGCGGCGCCTCCACGGTCCCGGCCGGAGACACCACCACCCACGAGCCGAAGAACGTGCCTGGCTACAACGTGTGGTCGGCCGGGCGGTCCTGGATCGACTTCCGGGACGACATCGTCAGCTGGGCCGACTGAACAAGGCGCCGGGCCCTCGTCCGGCTGAGTAGGAGAGTGCATGCGACCGCGCCGAGCGAACTCGAGGAGGGGCTTCACGCTCATGGAGCTCCTCGTCGTGATCGGGATCATCCTGGTCATGACGGCCCTCTCCATTCCGGCGATCTCCAAGTTCATGGACGGCCAAACGCTTCAACAGAGCGGCCGGATCATGCAGAGCGCCTTCAACGAGTGTCGCCGCGCGGCGATCACTCAGCGCGCGCGCAACTACCTGGTGTTCTTCCGCGAGGAGGACCCGGGTCGCCCCGGCCTCTTCCGCTGGGGCGTGCGCCGCTACCGCGAGAAGGTCGGCTACGACGGTGACTCGCAGTTCCTCCTGCCTGGCGCGCAGTTCGACCTCGCCACGGGCACTGGCACCGCGGGCACCGACGTGGGCGGCCAGCCGGTGGTGGGCTACCTCAAGGGCCTGAACGTGAGCGGGAACCGGATCCCCGTGTTCCAAGGCCTGCCGGACGAGGCCGATACGACCTTGTTCCCCAACCGGCGTCCCTTGAACTCGTCGGTGTGGCTCGAGTTCCGTCGCGACGGGACCATCGAGCTCGTGCCCAACAGCGGCGGCGGCATGGGTGACAACACCCCGCAGACCGACGGCCTGTTCGACCCCAACGTGCCCGTGCAGCTCGACGTCACCGTCTACGACACCCTGGTCAACGCCGAGCAGGAATACGACTTCAACATTCGCGAGAGCGCCAAGGAGGACGCGACGAAGCGCTGCTTCGTCAACATCGACCTGAACACGGGTCGAATCCAGTTCCGCGTCCTGCAGGCCATGGACCCCAACTGAGCACGGAGGCGCAGTGAGCCGTCGTCTGATCCACGCCCGTCGTAAGGGCTTCACGATCATTGAGATCCTGATCGCGATCGTCGTCCTCGTGCTGGGGATCACGGGGATCGTGGCCCTCTTCCCGACCGCGATCGAGTCGGGCAACCAGACCGTCGAAGACACCTATTCGGCGACGATCACCCAGAGTGTGGTCGACGCGATCTCGGTCGGTCTGCGCGAGAGCCGCTACTCCTATCGCACGCCGCCTCCGGGCCGCGTGTGGACCTACTTCATCCTCAACCACGACGGGGTGATGGATCCGCCGGTTCGCACGCCGGAGAACTTCCTCGACAACGACCCCGCCGAGGGGCAGATCTGGCGCAAGGACTACTGCGTCGTGCTCCCGCAGGGCACCGTGGTCCAGAACCAGATCTCGGCCAACGAGGTGACCTTCGTCTACCCCCTGCCGACCTTCTTCGAGACGGGAGGCGACGCTTGGCTGGACATCGACCAGCGCCAGCCCTCGGCCCTCAACACGGGCAACCTGTCCAACGTGAGCTTCGCTCACCCCGACAACTTCCGGCGCCAGACGGCAGAGGGCCAGTCGGCCCTGTGGTTCCCGAGGGTCTATCACCTCGGCCGCTTCCGCGTGGGCGACCCCAACTCGCCGATCACCGACCCGGGCACGGGCGCCAGCGGCTACGACAACTACGTGGCCAACGTCCGCCGCGTCCGCGACGAATACCGCGGCGAGAACATCGCCTCGGGGACCTTGC
The DNA here is from genome assembly GCA_937911525.1 of uncultured bacterium. Taxonomy (GTDB): domain Bacteria; phylum Planctomycetota; class J058; order J058; family J058; genus NORP233. The sequence continues at coordinate 5,253 of CALDQK010000512.1, read as the reverse complement.
CTGGCGGTGAGGAGACGATCGCGGTCGATCCCTACCCGAACTACTCCTTCGCCTTCACGCTCAAGCGGGCCCGCGTCGACACCATGACTGGCGCCGCCGCTCCGGGCACCCTGGGCGGCGACGGACGAATCACCGAGGCGGACCACTTCTCGAACAGCCTCTATGAGCTGAAGGTCTACATCTTCAAGAACTTCAACTTGAACGTGGCCCGCGACCTGCGCACTCCGCCGACCGGCGGCGGGCCGGTCGTGATCCGGACCAACCGTCCGGTGCGCCGGTTCATCACGCTCATGTCGCTCTAGCCGCACCGCCCTGGGCTGCGCCCGGGGGGTGGGAGACGAAACCTATGCGGAAACGACCCACTGAAGCCAAGCGCGGCTTCACCCTGGTCGAGCTGCTGGTCGCGATCGCGCTCTCGACGATCCTGACCGGCAGCGTGGTCTTCATCTTCATTCAGGCGCAGGAGATCTTCATCTCGGTTGACGCCAAGGTGCAGGTCTACCAGTACGCGCGCTACGCCTTCGACCGCATGGAGCGCGACCTCGCCAACGTCGTCCGCTCGCGCGACATGGAGTTCTTCAACGACGCCGCTCCCCCCAGCGGGATCAAGGGCCGCTACGACCAGGGCGAGGAGCTTCCGATCCGGGGGACGGCCAACACCGACGCCAACGAGCTGGGCGGGGACGACATCTACAACCACGCCTTCACCGTCCGCTCTCCCAAGGACTACACGGGCGTGGACGGCATCGATCGCCGCTGGGACTCGGTCTACTTCAAGACCGTGACCGTGATCGGCGGCCAGACCCAGGCCGCGCTCATCGAGTACGCCATGGTCGACACCGACAAGCCGCGGCCCAAGATGCAGCGGCGGCTGTGGCGCGTGACCGGCGTGGACGCCGCCAACCCCCTCGCCCCGCGCTACGAGATCAACGGCCCGCTCGGCGGTCAGCCCGAGCGGCAGGATCTCTGCCTCTACTGCATCGACGTGCGCTTCGAGGTCTTCGTCAAGAACCTGCGCCGCAGCGACGCTGGCGACTACTACGACGCCCGCGAGCTCGTAACGCCGCCCCGCGTCCGCCGCGTCTACGGCGACGACTTCGTGTTCCCCAGCCACCGCAACGACTGGAACGGTGGCCACTGCCTGGTGCAGACCTACTACGACGTGCGCCACGACAACAACCGCATGCAGCCCGACCTCGGCGTGTTCGAGCCGGGCGAGAACGGGCTCTTCCACACGCAGGGGAACTTCACCTTCCCCCAGCTCAAGGAGGGCGACACGCTCTTCATGTGGGGCGGGACCCAGGGCTTCAAAGCCAAGCCCTACACGATCAAGAAGTTCCTCAAGGTCGGCGGGGCAGACCCCGTGGCCTGGACGCCCGACGCTCCCGCCGCGGAGTTCCGGATTCAGTTCGAGGAGCCGATCGAGGGCGCGCTGCCTGGCCAGCAGCTGACCGTGAACTACGCCGCGGGCTGGGTGCCCTCCGCCTTGCGCGCGACGGTCGTGATCAAGGACTCCAAGTCGCTCGAGAACCGCTCGGTCTCGCGCGTGTTCAAGATCCAGAGCAACTGAGGGAGACACAGGCGCTGGGGCTCGCGTCCCAGCCTCGTGCGCTCAGCCCTCCGCCGCATCCAACTCCTCGTCCTCGGGCGGCGGCCGATACTGTGCCGCGCGGAGCCCCTCTCGATAGCGCTCGGCGCGTTCGACGTAGGAGTGGGCGGCCTGGCGGATCGCGCCGCGCTCCTTGGCGCTCAGCTCGCGCTTGACCTCGGCGGGGACCCCCGCGACCAGGGTCCCAGGTGGGACCTTGAAGCCGACGCGGACCATCGCGTGGGCGGCGATGATCGCCTCCTCGCCGACTTCGACCCCGTCGAGGAGGACCGCGCCGCTGCCGATCAGGACGCGGTCGGCGACCTGGCAGCCGTGCAGGACAGCGCCCTGGCCGATCGTGACCTCGTCGCCGATCTGGCAGGGGGCGCCAGCGGCGCGGACCATGCACAGGTCCTGGATGTTGCTGGCGGCGCCGATCGTGACCCCGTTGACGTCCCCGCGGATCACCGCGTTGAACCACACGCTCGAGCCGCTGCCGATCGAGACGTCGCCGACGACTTGGCAGCCTGGGGCGAGGTAGACGTCAGCGGGGACGTGGGGGACCTTGTCCCCGATCTCGTAGAGGCCCATGGCGAGGATCCTAGCCTGTCCGCGCGGGAGACCGAAGGGCGGCGAGGCAAGGTCTACGGGGGGCCAGCGCGCGCTGTCTGGCTATACTCGCAGCAGGTGCTGAACTACACGACGCTCTTCGCCGACCTCGAGGCGCTCTACGCGGGCGCCGGACGTGACGCAGCCAGCTTTCGCCGGCTGCTGCGCGAGGTGCAGCGCGTGCGCGGGGACGTGGACGAGGTCACCCGCGAGATGGCCAGCGACTACGTCGCGATCCTGGCGCGCAAGCTGGCGGGCCCCAAGCGTCCGGCGCGCCTCTCCGAGCAGGAGATCGAGCTCTTGCGCGGCTTCCTCGGCCTGCCTCCCGCCAACCCCGAGGGCGAGCAGCGCTTGCTCGCGACGCTCGCCGAGCTCGAGCGGGAGCTCGAGGCCGTGCTCTCGCTCAAGGATCAGCCGCTGCGCCTGCGCAACGTCGATGGGCTGCGCCTGCGGCTGGACGGCATGGAGGCCGCGCTGCTGAGGATCATTCAGGACCTCAGCCGGCGGGAGGAGGCCCGCCGCTTCGAGCGCGCGGTCAGCGGGGCGACGCTCGATCACGAGTGGCTGCTGCGCGCGATCGAGCGCGCGCTGCGGGGAGACGCGGTGCCTGAGGAGAGCGAGGAGGCGCCGAGCCCCTTCGCTGGAGGCTGAGGTGCCCACCTCGACCGACGATCCGCTGATCGGGCGCACCATCAAGGGCTTTCGCATCGAGTCCTGCCTGGGCGCCGGCGGCATGGGCGCGGTCTACCTCGCGCGGGACGAGAAGCTCGCGCGCCCGGTCGCGCTGAAGGTGATGCGGCCCGAGCTCTGCGCCGACCCCAGCTTCGTGACTCGCTTCGAGCGCGAGGCGAAGGCCGCCGCCGTCCTGACGCACCCCAGCGTGATCACCGTCTACGGCTACGGCACGACCGACGAGGGCCTGACCTACATGGCCCTCGAGTTCGTGGAGGGGCGCGAGCTGGGCAAGCTGATCAAGGAGTCGCCGCGGGGGTTGCCGCCGGCGCGGATCGGCTTCCTGCTCAGCCAGGTCCTCGCGGGCCTCGAGGCAGCCCACGCCAAGAATATCGTCCACCGCGACCTCAAGCCCGCCAACATCATGGTGGAGGGGAGCGGGCGCGACGAGCGAGCCCGGATCCTCGACTTCGGGATCGCCAAGCTGCGCGACGGCGGCGAGCAGCTGACCGCGGCCGGGACCGTGATCGGGACCGCCGCCTACATGGCGCCCGAGCAGGCGCAGGGCAAGGAGGTCGACCATCGCGCCGACCTCTACGCGGTGGGAGTGATCCTGTTCCAGCTCCTGAGCGGGCGGCTGCCCTACAGCGGGGGCACGGTGTTCGACGTGCTGGAGAAGCACGTCAGCGGCCCGATCCCCTCGCTCGAGCGGCCGGACCTCCTCGCCTACGACCCGATCGTGCGGCGGGCGCTCGCGAAGGACCCCGCCGACCGCTACCCCGACGCGGCCGCCTTCCGCTCGGCCATCGAGGCGGCCCTGCTCCCCGGCTCGTCCGCGAGCCGCGTCCACTCCCCCCTCGCGGTCCCCTCCACGGACGCCTTCGCCAAGACCTCCGTGATCGACGCCCCCGGGTCGGGCTACGGGCCAGCGCCGGGCTCGGGCTACGGGAACGCCCCCGACACTCACGCCCTCGGGAGCAGCCCGGGCGGGGCGCACTTCACCGACCAGGTCGGCAAGACCCACGCCGCGCTCCCGCCACCCAGCGGGAGCGGTCTGGCGCCCGGGGCCTACCAGCCCGGCATGACGCGCGACTTCTTCAAGGGTCTGGTGGGGCGTCGAATCGGTAAGCTCACGATCGAGGAGCAGCTCGGGGCTGGCGGCATGGGCGCCGTGTTCCGCGCCCGCAACGAGATCCTCGGGCGCGCCGTCGCGGTCAAGGTCGTTCACCCCGCCCTCGCCCACCGCGCCGACGTCCAGCGCCGCTTCCTGCGCGAGGCCCAGGCGGCCTTCGACTTCATCCACACCAACGCGATCGCGACTCGCGACTGCGACGTCACGCCCGAGGGGCTGCTCTACATCGTTCAGGACTACTCGCCCGGCGAGAGCCTGCGCGCGATCCTGGCGCGGGAGGGGCGACTCTCGACCGGCCGCGCCCTCGGGATCACCCGCCAGATCCTCGCGGCCCTCTCCGAGGCGCACGCGCGCGGGATCGTGCACCGCGACCTCAAGCCGAGCAACGTGATGGTCGAGGCCAACGAGGGCGGCGGGGACTGGGTCCGCGTCTGTGACTTCGGCCTGGCCAAGCTGCTCGACCCCGACGCCGGCGAAGAGAGCATCACGGGGATCGGCGAGGCGATCGGCACTCCGCACTACATGGCGCCCGAGCAGACCGAGGGCGACGTCGACGGGCGGACCGACCTCTATGCCATGGGCTGCGTGCTCTACGAGCTGCTGACGGGGTCGCGGCCTTTCCGCAGCGACAGCATGCGCAGCCTGCTCTTCATGCACATGAGCCGGCCGCCTGAGCCGCCGACGCAGCGGGCCCCCGACGCCAAGATCCCGGCCAGCGTCGAGCAGATCGTGCTGAAGGCGCTGGCGAAGGAGCCGGCCGATCGCTTCCCCTCGGCGGCGGACATGATCGCGGCGATCGACAGCGCCGGCGTCGAGCTGCCGGCCCGCCGCGGCTCGACTCGGATCACGCCGCCTGGCCTGGACTCCGACGCCGACACGATCGCGCCCAGCGCGCCGCCGGGGAGCGAGCGCAGCTCTCGGTGGCCCTTGGTGCTCGTGGTCTGTGTCCTGGGCGCCGTGGCGCTCGCCTTCGGCGCCAAGCAGGTGCGCGAGCGGAGCCTGGCGCGGGTCGAGCCCACCCCTCAGGCGAGCGCCTCGGTCCCAGCGCCTGCGAGTTCTCCGACTCCGAGCGAGGCTCCCGTGGCGCAGCCGTCTCCGACCCCGGAGACCGACCTGGACGCGGAGGCCGAGGCGAAGCGGAAGGCGGACGCGGAGGCGGAGGCGAAGCGGAAGGCGGAGGCGAAGCGGAAGGCGGACGCGGAGGCGGAGGCGAAGCGGAAGGCGGACGCGGAGGCCGAGGCGAAGCGGAAGG
>CALDQK010000511.1 GCA_937911525.1 uncultured bacterium | reverse complement strand
GAGCCGCTGGCGCCAGCGCGCCAGGGCAGCGCGGACCACCTGCACGCCTCCCGGCTCGGTCATCAGCTCCCGGAGCGCCGTGAAGCGGTCCACGAGTGACTCGATATCGCGCCTTTCGCTGAACGTGCTGACCTCGCGCATCAGCTGCTCTACCCGCCCCTTCAGGCGCTTCAGGGACTCACTGGTGGGCCCCGCCCAGCCCTCGCCCTCGGGCTCGCCCAAAGGCTCGCGCTTGGGCAAGGCGGCGGGGACCTGCTCCTGAACGACGCGCCAGGCGTCGCCCTCGCGCTCGACGCGGCAGCCGTGGACCGTGGCCACGGCCCGCAGCGCGTCGGGCCAGGTCAGCTGCTTGAGGTCCGCGCGCACCTCGCCCTCGAGCAGGGCGAGCGGCGCGAGCTTCAGCTTCCCCTGCTGGGCGATCAGCCCCAGCAGCGCGCCCAGGGGCGCGCGCTCGGCGCAGAGCAGGACGCGCGGCGGCTGCGCGAGCAGGAACACCCCCTGGCGCAGCTCGCGCACCGAACAGCGCGTGACCTGCGCGACGAGGGCCAGCGCCTGGCGCCAGGGCAGGTCACGCAGCGCGAGCGTCAGCGGCTCGGCCTGAACCTCGGGGTCGACGAGCACCTTCACGCCCGCCTGCTTGCCAATGGCCTGGCAGAGCGTGGCCAGCTCCTGCTCCTCGACGTCGAGGTTCAAGCGGGGCTTGGCGGCAGGGATCGGCTTGGCCGGCGGAGGAGCTGCGATCGCAGGCTTGGCTCCGGCAGGGCGGAGGTAGCGCACCCCCGCGGCGTCTCGCTGGAGCTCGGCGCCGCAGGCGAGCGCGAGCGCCTCGATCACCTCGTCGGCGCGGGCGTCCTCGAGGTGCAGCGAGACCCGCTGCGTCAGCTTGGGGTCGACGAGCAGGTTGGTGCCGCTGTAGGCGCCGATCAGGGGCCCGAGCGAGCCGATCGGCGCGTCCTGGAAGTCGAGCCGCAGCCTCGGGCGCTGGCGGAAGAGCACCGCCCCGCCGTGGGTCAGCTCGAGCTCGCAGCCGGTCAGGTAGGCCAAGGCGCGCGCCGCGCTCCCCAGCGAGAGGTCGTAGAGCGCGCAGCTCACCTCCTCCTCGATCCCGTCCTCGGCGACCAGGTTCAACCCGCCGGTGCGACCCAGCTGGGCCAGCACGTCGGCGAGCTGCGACTCCTCGACGTCGACGTTGACCCGAGGCTTGGCCGGGAGCTTCACGGGCGCCGGAGCCCGGTAGGCCAGGAGCTTCTGACGCGTCACGAGGACCAGGTCTCCGCGGCGCTGAGCGTGGACGCCTGCGGCCCGCGCGGCTTGCTCCAGGGCTGCGTCGGGAGCGGCGCCCCTGAGCGAGAGGGTCACCTTGCCGCGCACGCCAGCGCCCACGATCACGCTCGCCCCGGCGGAGCGGGCGATCAGGGCGCAGGCCTGCGCGATCGGGGTCTCCTCGAGCTCGAGGGTCACCCGAGCCGGCTGGCGCACGAGGAGCACCTCTTCGTCGAGGGAGGCGACCTCACAGCGACACATGCGCGCGAGGACCTCGACGCACTCGCGCCAGGGCACGTCCCTCAGCGAGACGGTGACGTCCTCCTCGACCTCGGGCGCGACGAGGAGGGGGCGCTTGACCGCGACTCCGATCGCGCTCAGCACATCGTGCAGCGAGTTCCCCGCGCACTCGAGGTCGATCCGACCCGTGTCGGCGTCGCGGAGCGTGACCTTGGCGGGCGCTCGCTTGGGCGCGGCCGGCTCGGCCGGGGCGTCTTCCTCCGGCTCCGGCGGCAGGTCGGGCTCGACCGGAGGGGGCTCGGGCGGCGGCGCGCCCTGGGCGAAGGCCTGGGTCAGTGAGCAAGCGAGGACCAGGGCGAAGAGGGGACGCTGCATGGCTGCAGCCTAGCGGCGCCCTCGCAGGAGTGCAGAGGAGCGTCGGGGCCGCTGGTCAAGCAGGCTGGATCCTCTAGGCTCCAAGCCATGCGCGTCGCGGCCTACGTCTATCCGGGCTGGCACCCGATCCTCGAGCGGGACCAGAGCTTCCACCCGGGCTTCACCGAGTGGGAGCTCGTCGAGGCCTGCCGACCGCGCTTCCCCGGGCACGCGCAGCCCAAGGTGCCCCTGCTCGGCCCCTACGACGACCGCGACCCGGTCGAGGTCGGCCGGCGGGTCGCGATCGCGCGCGAGCACGGCGTCGACGCGCTGATCTACGGCTTCTTCTGGTGTCGCGGCAAGCGGGTGTTCGAGGACGCCCTCGACCACGGCTTCCTCGGCTCGCCCGAGGGACGGGA
>CALDQK010000510.1 GCA_937911525.1 uncultured bacterium | reverse complement strand
GGCCGCCGCGCTGCGCGAGCTCGACGTGGCCGAGCTCGCGGTCTACGGGCGCAACGCCGAGCGGGGTCAGGCCTTCGCCGCGGCCCTCGGCTGCCGCTTCCGCGGGCCCCTCGACGCGCTCGAGCCTGCCTCGGGTGAGCCGCGGCTGATCGTGAACGCGACCTCGCTCGGCATGGTTCCCGAGGTCGAGGCGAGCCCCGCCGCCCAGGGCTGCTTCGACGCCCACACGATCGCCTACGACCTGGTCTACACCCCGGCCGCGACCCGCTTCCTGGCCGAGGCCGAGGCCCGCGGCGCCCACCTCGTCAGCGGCGTCGACCACTTCGTCGCGCAGGCCCACGCTCAGCTGCGGGCCTGGCTCGGCGAGCGCGCGGGCCGCCTGGAGGCGAGCTGGCTGCGTGCCCGGCTCCTCGGTTAGGCAGGCGGGGTGCGCAGGTCGCGTGTGAGCGCGCCGAGCCCGCAGCCCTCACCACCTCGTTCCTCGGTGGAGACGGCTGCGGCCTAGTTGGCGCGCCCGCCTGGCGTAGGGAGCAGGCCGCGCAGCCAGGGCAGCTCTGAGAGCCAGGGCCCCAGCTGGGAGAGGGCCTGGTGCAGCGCTAGCTCGTGCGTCGACCGGGCCGTGACCAGGTAGGCCCTCAGGCCCCAGGGCAAGCAGACCTCGTGGGGGCTCGCGTGCAGGCCGACGACCGCTCCCTCCGCGTCGACGAGCGGCGCCCCTGGCGCCAGGGGCGGGGGAGGCGCGCTGAGCCAGGCGACCACGCCGCGTTCGTCGGCGCTGATCACCCGGCCCAGCGTGCCCGCGAGGTGAACCTTGGCGCCGGGGCGCGGCGTCGCGAGGGGGGTCACGGGCAGCTCGAGTCCAGGCGCCCGCAGCAGCGCGGTCTGGCTGGCCGTCAGCACGCTGGCGACCTCGGCGCGCAGGCGCGGGCCCTCGGGTGAGCCGACGAGGATCGCCTCTGCTCCTCGAACGACCTCGAGGGGGGCCGCGACCAGCCCCTCCTCCACGACGAAGCCCATCCCGAAGTGGTCTGGCCGCGGCAAGGAGAAGAGGTCGTCGATCGCCTCCCACTCCCAGCCGCGTCCGGCCTCGACCTCGACGAGGGCCGGCGGCCCGGCGGCGGCAGCGCTCGCGAGGGACACGAGCAGCGAAGCGCTCAGAATCAATCCACGTGAAGTCATGAACACCTCCTTTGGGCCTGAGCGCTGCAAGCGGGGTGCCGACCCTTCTTCCGCTGCGGGCCGCAGGGGTGTGTCGTTTCGACCCAGCGCGGATCGCGCTGACCCAGTGGCAGAGGGGGGCCCGGAGGCTGCCGCTCTGGCGGCCGGCGGACCGAGCCTGCGAGAGCTGCGGCGCGGTCCACGAGTTGCAATGCGTGCGACCCCATGAGGGTGACCTATCGACTGAGCATGTGGCTCGTCGCGGGCAACTGCCTCGTGCTCGGCGGCTACGGCGCGCTCGCGCTGCAGCGAGAGATCTCCACCTTCCGCCGCACCATGGAGCGCGACACGCGCTCCGCCGGCGAGGCGCTCCTGCTCCTGGCGGGGGAGCGCTGGCGCGAGGACGGACGCGAGGCCGCGCTCGCGGCGATCGAGCGGAGCAGCAAGCGCCACTCGGAGCTGAGCTTCCGCTGGCTCGACGGGGACGAGCTGCGGACGGAGCTCGGCGGAGGGCTCGGCGAGGGAGGGCTCGGCGCGCCTCACTTCGTGCGCTCGCCGACGCACCTGCGCGCCTTCGTGCCCTTCGCGCCGCCCCACGGTCCACCCGGGGCGCTGGTCGTGCAGAAGTCGCTGGGGCGCGACCAGCGCTACGTCCGCCGCTCCCTGGCGCGCTTGGGGCTGACCACCCTGGCTTCGATCCTGGTCTCCGCCGCCCTGGCTGCGGGGCTGGGCCAGGCCCTGGTGGGCGCTCCCATGCGGCGCCTGGTCGATCGCCTGCAGCGAGTCGGCGGGGGTGAGCTGAGCGAGCGCCTCGACCTGGACCGGCGCGACGAGTTCGGTGCGCTGGGCGACGCCGTCGACCGCATGTCGGCGTCCCTGGAGGAGGCGCGCGACCGGGCCCTGCGGGAGGCCAGCGAGCGCGCGGCGGCGCTGGGACAGCTGCGGCACGCGGAGCGGCTGGCGACGGTCGGCCGGCTCGCGGCGGGGGTCGCCCACGAGCTCGGGACCCCGCTGAACGTGATCCTGGCGCGGGCCAAGCTCGCCCAGCGGCAGCGAGAGCAGCCCGAGCAGGTCGTGGCGCACACGGACACGATCGCGCAGCAGGCCCAGCGAATGACGCGGATCGTCCGCCAGCTGCTCGACTTCGCCCGCGCCGACGAGTCGCGCAAGGCGCCCTGCGACCTGCGCGAGCTGACCCAGGGCTGCCTGGACGTGCTCTCCTCGCTGGCGCGCAAGCGCGGCGTCGAGCTGGTCCTCGTCGCGGAGGAGGGCGCGCCCCTGCTCGCCGACGCGACTCAGCTCGAGCAGGTGCTGACCAACCTCGTCATGAATGCGATCCAGGCCAGCCCCTCTGGCGGCGCGGTGCGAGTCGAGGTGGCGCGGGCGGGGGACCGGGTCGAGCTGATCGTCAGCGACGAGGGCCCAGGGGTCCCACCCCAGCTGGCGGAGCGGATCTTCGAGCCCTTCTTCACGACCAAGGACGTGGGCGATGGCACCGGCCTCGGGCTGCCGGTCGCGCACGGGATCGTCCACGAGCACGGCGGCACGATCGAGCTGGTCGAGAGCGAGGCGGGCGCGCGCTTTCGGATCGTGCTGCCGGCGCGGGAGGAGGTGCGGGGGTGAAGGGCCGCGTGCTCGTCGTCGACGACGACCTGGACCTGCGAGAGACGCTCGCGGCGGCCCTCGAGGCGCAGGCCTTCGA
>CALDQK010000509.1 GCA_937911525.1 uncultured bacterium | reverse complement strand
GGCTATCGCCTGGGTGACATCGTGCTGCGACCCGCGCAGGTCGGCGTCCGCCAGCCGAAGGGCTAGGCCGATTCGCTCCGGCTAGCTCGCCAAGTCCGCCACAGGGAGAGTCCGCTCAGGATCGCGGTCACTCCCCCGCCGACGAGGCACGAGATCAGCACCTCACCCAGCGGGGTGTAGTGCTCACGGCAGACGAACACGCCGTCCTGGTAGACCTCGTAGGTCAGCTCGCCGCTCCAGCGGAGCCAGAAGAGCGCGCCTGCGAGCGCGCCTGCGGCGAGCCCCTTGGCCAGCGAGCGAAGGGAAGCTGGGTTCACGAGGACTCGTCCTCGCCCGCCGAGAGCGGGGCCAACTCTGCGTCTGCGCTGACGAGGCAAGGATCGCCAGGAGCGATCACGTCGCCTGGGTGATAGCGCTCCTCGCCGCGCTCCAGCACGCCGGAGAGCACGAGCAGGCGCTGCTGCCCGGGGACTCGCTCGCCGCGCTCCCAGGGCTCCACCCTCAGCGTGGCGGGGTCGTGTTCCAGGCCGCGCTCCGCGAGCGCCGCGACCAGGCGTGGGTCGGGCTCGACGGCCGGCGGCAGCGGGGGCCAGCTCCAGCCCGCGCGGCGGAGCGCGTACCAAGCGCGGCGGCGGAGGGCGTCTTCGACGCCGAGGCGCTGGTCGTGGTCGGCCGCTACGCACTCCAGCTCGAAGCGGTGGGCCGCGCCCGAAGCTCGCAGGCGGGCGGCGGGGGCGGGCTCGCTCACCACGCCTGGGACCTCGCTCGCGATGCGCTCCAGCAGACCGGCTACGGGCGTCGGCGGGAACTGGCCGTTTGCCTCCAGCTCGAGGCGGAGGCGGTGGGTGCGGGTCGGGCGGTGGCGGTTGATCAGGGTCGCCTGGCTGACGGTCCAGTTGGGGATCGTGATCCGGTGGCCTTCGGGCGCCAGGAGCGTGGTCGTGCGCCACTCGATCTCCTCGACGCGGCCCTCGACCTCGCCGATCCGGATCGCGTCGCCGACGCGGAAGGCGTCCTGGTAGTAGATCACCAGGCCTGCGAACAGGCTCCAGAGCACGCTCTGGAGCGCGATCCCCAGCACGACGGCCAGGGCGGCGCCCCAGAACACCAGGTCGCCGACCGCGATCCCGTAGACGCGATGCAAGACGACCAGGCCGAGCAGCACGTAGATCGTCCCGTTTACGATCGCGCGGAACACGGCGGGCAGGGGCGCGCCCTTGGTGCGCTGGTAGTGGATCCCGAGCACGACCACGTTGGCGCCGCGGATCACGAGCCAGGCCAGGCTGATCCGGAGGAGCGCGCCCGCGTAGTAGTCGAGCCACTCGACGGCGGCGGCCTGCGAGGCGGCGACGCGGCCCCAGAGCAGGACCAGCAGGAACACCAGACAGGCCTTGGCCGGCGTGGCGAGGGGCTTGAGGGTCTCGCGCCAGGGGGCGAGCCGCTCGTGGCGGAAGGCGCGCTCGCCCAGCGCGAACACGCCGCGCGCGAGGGCGTAGAGGAGGAGGGCCAGGAGCAGGGACACGGCCAGGTTCAATGGTGATCCACCTCGAGGACCTCGATCCCGCTGGGGCTCGCCTCGACCCACAGGAAGCCGTGGCCCTCCGAGGTCGTGTCGGAGATATCGGCGGTGTGGAACACGTCGAGGGGCGCCAGGAGGCGCGTCCGCTCGAGCAGCTCGGCGCCGCCGAACTCGGCCAGGCGCTCGGCGGCCTCGGTCCCGAACACGCTTTCGCCGGCGGCGTGGTGGGCGCGGCAGAAGCGGTTGTCGTGGCCCTTGAAGAGCGCGCGCACGCGGCCCCGGATCAGGGTCTCGAGCACGCGGACGGGCGGGACCAGGGGGTCGCGGCCCGCGACGAGGGGTGAGCCGTCGTCGAGCTCGCCGCTGTAGGCCAGCTCGCTGTGCCAGCTCTGCTGGTAGCGGATCCAGCCCGGGTAGCCGCCGTAGGCCGGGCCGAACTGCGAGAGGCTGACCTCGAACCACTCATCGGAGCGGACCGGGCTCTCGGGGGCGCGCAGGGGGGTGAAGTGGCCGAGGTGCAGCTCCTGGTGCGCGTCCGAGCGCGGGGCGCGGCGCAGGGCGAGGGCGTCGCGGCGCGCGGGGTCGCCCGTGAGCGGGAAGTGGCGCGAGAGGGAGTAGGCCCGCTCGGGGTCGGCGCGCTCGGGCCCCGGCGCGGGGTAGCCGCCGCGCGGGTCGTGGTGGAGCAGCACCAGGGGCGTCAGCTCGGTCCGCAGCTGCTCCTCGAGCCAGGCCCGCTGCGGCTCGCGCAGGCCGCCGCCCCAGTTGAGCAGGTTCAGCTTGTCCGAGAGCTCGAGCCAGGAGCTGGCCGGGGTGCGGATGGTGGTCCGGTAGCGCGGCGGCAGGTCGTAGCTGTTGAGGCACACGAAGCGGAAGGGCGGCCGGTCGAAGGCGAAGAACTGCGGCCCGAAGGTGCTCTCGAAGAGCAGGAGCCCGTCTACGTAGGTCTCGCCGCTGCTGGCCTGAAAGCGGATCCCGTCGTGGTTGCCTGGGACCACGTAGAGGGGCAGGCGCAGGGCGGCCAGGCTGAGCCAGCTCTGCAGATACTCGCGCGGGTAGTCGCCGGCCCCGCCGTAGAGCTGGCGCTGGAGCGAGCTGGCGCTGCCGAAGTCGCAGTCGACCACGTCCCCGACCAGGACCACGTGCTCGGGCCGGAGCCCCGCGTCCCCGCTCGCGGCCACGCCGTTGAGCAGGCTGACCCAGCGCAGGGCCGGGGCGCTGACGGCGCGGGGCGTGCCCCACTGGACGTCGCCCGCGACCACGAAGCGGCAGCGCTCGGGCTCGGGCGCTGGCCGGTAGACCGCGTTGAGCTGCACGTCGGCCAGGCCGGTCGGACCCAGCAGGACCAGGGCGTAGAGCCCGCTGGGCAGGTCGGCTCCCGGGCGGGCCTCGGCGCGCCACACCCGCCCGAGCGCCTCGCCCTCGACGAGCTCGAGCGGCCAGGTCGCGACCTCCTCGCGCGCGATCAGGCGGCCGATCCGGTGGCGCACGCGGCGGACGCGCTCGATCACCTCGCTGGTCGTCTCGCGCTCGATCTGGCGCTGGAGGGTGCGCAGCCGGCGCCTATAGCCCGGGTCCTCTCGCAGGGAGCGGAAGTGCGCGCGCTCGGCGGCGCTGGCCAGGCGTCGCCCGGCCGGCGGGCGCTCCTTCGCCTCGCGCAGCCGCCGGCGCAGGACCGCCTCGCCCTGGGGCATGGGCGGGAGCGCGTAGAGCAGCTCTTCGATCGAGTTCAGCTCTTCGCGCGCGACGAGCACCAGCCGCTCGCCGGGGCGCGGGGCCTGCTGCAGCACGAGTTCGAAGCCCGCTCCCGCGCCCAGCCGCGCCGGACAGCCCAGGGTCGGCAGCAGGACGCGCCGAATCAAGTTGGGCGCCACGACGGCCTGGCGCTCGATCCGGCCGCGGCGGAAGTAGTCGGCCTGGACGCGCCCCACGACCACCGGCGCGGGGCCAGCGAGGTCGTCGGGCGGGAAGAGGTGGAGCGGCAGATAGCCCTCGACCGCCAGCACCCCCAGCGCCAGCAGGAGCAGGTGCGCGAGGGTGCGGAGCGCTGGAGGCGGCGCGGCTGGATCGGGGGCGTCCACGCCGCGGATTATGCGCTCCTGCGGCGCGGCGCGCGTCGCCCTGGCCACGGGGCGAACTCAGGCTGCTCATAAAGCCCCTAAAAGCCCACGCCACTTCCCTCGCCCCACTCCGACGGCCCATAATCGCGCCGTGGCGCTCCCCCGTCGTCTACCGGGTCCTGGCGAGGTCTTGGGCGGCTTCCTGCTCGAGCAGGAGCTCGGCCGAGGCGGCGCGGGCGCCGTCTATCGGGCCCGCGCCCAGGACGGCGCGCCGGTCGCGCTCAAGCTGGTCCTGCGCGACCTCGAGCGCCCGACCGCCCGCGAGCGCTTCCTGCGCGAGGCCGCCGTCGGGCGCGAGCTCGAGCACTCGGGCGTCGTGCGCTACTACGGCAGCGGCGTGGCCCAGGGGATCGGCTTCATCGTGATGGAGCTGATCGAGGGCGCGCGGACCCTGGACGCCTACGCCAACGAGGAGGCCCTCGACGTCGACGAGCGCGTCCGGCTGGTCGTGCAGGTGATCGACGCGATGCAGGCGGCCCACGACGCGGGCCTGATCCACCGCGACCTCAAGCCCGACAACGTGCTGGTGGCCCGCTCGGGCCAGGCCAAGGTCGTCGACTTCGGCCTGGCGCGGCACCTCGACCGCGAGCGCCTGACCCAGAGCGGCGCCACCATGGGCACCCTGCACTTCATGGCCCCCGAGCAGGTCAAGGGCGAGACCGCCCACGCCACGCCGGCGACCGACGTCTACGCCCTCGGCGCGCTGCTCTACCACCTCCTGACGGGGAACCCGCCGGCGACCGGCGACACGGCGATGGAGCTGATGCGCTCGGTGCTCGAGGACGACCCCGCGCCACTGCCGCCCGAGGCCAGGCGCTACGAGGGACCGATCCGGATGGCCCTCTCCAAGGAGGTGAGCGACCGCTACGCCAGCGCCGCCGCCTTCGCGCGCGACCTGCTCGCGGCCAGCTCGGGCAGCCGGACGACGACCGCCAGCGCGATCGAGGACCAGCGGCTCCGGCGGCGCCGCCGCCGGGTCGGGGTGGCGGGCTTCGCGCTGGTGCTGGCCCTGGGCGGGATCGGCCTCGCCCTGCGCGGGCCGAGCGCGAGCGAGATCGAGGCCGAGCTCTCGGCCCTGGGGGTCGAGCTCGAGGCGCAGCGGACCCGCAACCAGCCCCTCCCTGGCGATCGGGCGGCGATCGAGGCCCTCGCCGCACGCTGGGCCCGGCTCGCGCCGCACCTCGACGCGACCCGGCTCGGCCTGGGTCGCCAGCTCACCGAGCTGGCGGCGCTCGCTGCCTTGGCGGCGGGGGAGCCGGTCGAGGCGCCGACCCCCAGCGAGGACCCCCTCGGCTTGGCGCTGCGGGGAGCGAGGGCCACGCTCGATCCCAGGGGCGACCCGCGCGTGGCGGCCGAGGACCTGGCCCGCGCCCTCCGTCGCGGGGTGCGGCGCCCCGAGATCGAGCGCTGGCGCGCGTTGGCCCTGGCCCGGGCCGGAATGGACGCTCGCAGCGCGCTGGAGGTCCGGCGCCACCTCGAGCGCTGGCGCGCTGCGGGCGGCAGCTGGGGCCCGACCGAGGTCGAGCTCGTGGCGGAGGCGGCTTTGGTCGGAGACGACCTCGAGGGCGCCGCGCAGGCCCTGGGCCAGCTGGCCGACCCGCCGGTCGAGCTGTCCTGGCGCCTCGGCTTGCGCCAGATCGAGGCCCGCACGCCCGAGCAGCCAGAGGAGGTGCGCGCGGCGCTGAAGCGCCTGCCCGAGGGCCCTCCCCCCGCCTCGACGCGCGAGCGCTGCCGCGCCGTGTCCGGGCGGGCCTACGCTGCCTGCGAACAAGTGGTCCGGCTCGAGGCGCCGATCGAGCGGATGACCCTCTGGCTGGAGGTCGTGGCGCGCCTCGTCCCCCTTCACGAGCCCCCTCCGCCCGTGCTGCGCCAGGAGCTGCTCTCGATGGTCGGCGGCCTCCTCCGACGCGTGCCGGTCGAGCTCTGCCAGGCCCTGAGCGAGATCGCCCGCGACGACCCCGAGGTCCAGGGCGCGATCTCGGTCTTCGCGCGCCAGCAGCGCCGCTCGGACCAGAAGAAGCTGCTGTGGAGCATGCGGCGGGCGGTCCAGCTGGAGGCCGATCCGCAGAAGCGTCAGCGCCATCAGCTGGCCCTGGCCTACCTGCTCAGCGACCACGAGGACCTCGACGCCGAGGCGGAGGACGAGCTGCGCCAGCTCTTCAGCACGCTGATCCCGGCCACGGAGGGGGTCGCCAAGGCGGCGCTCTTCTCGGCGCGCGCCCGCTTCGAGCTGCTCCGCGGACGGCTGGGACCCGCGGAGGTCGACCTCGAAGCCGCGATCGCCGCCGACGAGGCCTTCGAGACGGCCCACTCGGTCTCCGTCCGGCTGCGCGAGCTGCAGGGGCGCCCCAAGCCGCTGATGCAGGCGGCGAGCTCCTACTACCGCCTCTCCATGAGCAACGAGGGGAGGCGGGGGGAGATCGCGGTCCTGTGCTGGAAGAACGCCGCCGGAGACCTGCCGGGGGCGCGCGAGGCGCTGACCCTCTTCCTGAAGCACCACCCCAAGCGAGGGGGCTGGTGGGCTCGCCTGGGGCTGCTCAGCGCGCGCGCGGGCGACTTCGCCGCCAGCGCCGAGCAGCTGGGGAAGGCCGCGGAGGGCCTGGCCGAGAGCACCAAGGGGGCTGAGGTCACCGAGCTGGCCCCGCGCGCCGAGGAGCTCGCGGGACAGCTGACTGACCCCGCCGCTCGCGAGGCTGCGCAGGCAGCGCTCGAGCGCCTGGTCGCTGAGCTGGAGACCCTCCGCGGCGACCACCACTACCCCTGAGCCCGGGCGGGGCGAGGCGAGGCTGGGGCGACCGGGAGTCGACCAGCGCCCGACGCGCAGCTGGAGGACGGCTGCGCGCGCCGCGCGGGTGGGCTACCTTCCCTGCATGGACGAGGCAGCCCGAACCTTCTTCCTCCCCGACGAGGACGCCTTCCTGATCGGGGTCGAGCACCTCTCCCCGCGCGGGATCGACCCGGACTTCGCCGCGGAGCTGATCTCCGATGGGCGGGTCGACGCCGCCTG
>CALDQK010000508.1 GCA_937911525.1 uncultured bacterium | reverse complement strand
TGCACTCCCCAAACCATAGCGGCGCCGACGGGCTTGGCACCCGCCACTGCTCTTTCCTCCGCCACTCGTCGCAGGCGCCTACCCGAGCAGCTCGGCGATGCGCTGCAGCCGGGTCCCGAGCTCGGCCTCCTCGGCGCGGTGGAAGTCGAGCGAGGCCTTGAGGTGGCGCGCGCGCCGCACGTCCTCGTGGAGGTGCACGCCGAACTCGTAGCTGGTCAGCCGCTCGACCGCGAGCTCACCCGGCACCGCGCAGGCGCTCTCCAGCTTGCTCTTGAGCTGGCCGATCTTGAGCTTGAGTTGGCCTTGCTTGGCCATTCCTCCCGCCTTCATCGCCGCGCCCTTGAGCATGCCGAAGAGCCCGCCGCCGCCGGCGCCCGCGTCGCCTTCGCTGGCCGCCGCCGCCAGCTCGGACTCGGTGGCCGCGAGCTCGGCCCGCAGCGCGTCGATCGGCGCGAAGGGGTCGTCGATCCCGGCCTGGATCGCGGCGCTCTGCAGCTCCTCGCGCACCTCGCCCAGGTCGTCCGCCTTGCGCCCGATCCGCCCCTTGATCTCGACCAGCTCCTGCTCGTGCTCCTCGCAGCGCTTGACGACCGCCTTGCGCCGCCCCTCGAGGCGCGACTTGAGCAGGCGCGTGGCCGCGCAGGGGTAGGCGCCGGCCTGGGGGCGCACCGCCGAGCTCTTGGCGGCCAGGTAGCGCTGGATCCGCCCCTTCTCCTGCTCGAGCAGGGTCTGCTCGCGCACGGCGTTGGGCGGGAACTTGCCGACCTTGCCGAGCATGGCGCGGGCGGCCTCGAAGTACTGCAGGCCGGTCAAGGCCCGCGCGATCGAGAGCCGCAGCTGCTTGGCCTCGAGCGGCGTGACGTCCTGGCTGAGGCGCGCGTGGCAGAGGCCGATCGCCATCTTGAGCGAGCCGGCGAAGAGGTTGGTCTTGTCGTCGGTCCCCTGGACCGAGTGGGCCATCAGGGTCTGGTTGTTGGAGAGCAGCGCGCCGCGCCCGTAGTCGACCAGCAGCTCCACGCACGCCACGTCCATGCCGTGGCCGAGGCGCAGGTCGGGGTTCTGGCTCGAGGGGTAGAGCGCCCAGGCCAGCTGGATCGAGCGCAGGTGCGCCTTCTTGTCCTCCGAGACCCGGTTGGCGAGCACCGCCATGATCAGGTGGTGGTAGGGCTCCTTGGGGTGCTCGCGCGCGATGTGGCTGTGGACGTCGATCGCGGCCTTGGCCCGGCCCTCGGCCGCCAGGCCGCCCATGCGGTTGAGCAGCACGCGGTAGAGGATCCCGATCCCGTAGCGCTCGCCGTCGGCGATCACCTCCAGCGCAGGGCGGCAGCTGGGGTCGTCCTGGAAGGCGAAGCGCGAGAGCTTCTCGGCGCGGCTCAGCTCGCCCTGGAGCAGGAACACGCGCCCCTGGCCCGCCTTGCCCGTGGCCGAGAGCGCGGGGACGTTGCTGGCCTCGACCTGGCTGTAGAGGCGGAGGGCCTGCTCGAGGTAGATCGGGTTGCCCGACTGCTCGTAGCGCCACACCGCCTGCCCCGGCTCGTCGAGGGAGGGCGGCGCCTCCTCGACCTCGATCGCCTCGAGGCCGGCGAAGGAGGCGCGGACCTGGATCTCGTCACCCTGCGCCTGCCCCTGGGTCTGGGAGTGGGCCTCCTTGGGGCCGAGCGGGGCCTTGGAGCCGAGGACGCGGCGCAGGTCGAGGGCGGCCGCCTTGGCGCTCGGGTAGCGGTCGTCGCGCTCGCGCGCGCAGAGCCCGCGCAGGACCTGCGCCGTCCCTGCCCCGACCCGGGGGTTGAGCGTGCGCGGGTCCGGCACGTCGTTGGTCATTTGCAGGGTCATGATCCCGATCACCGAGTCGGACTCGTAGGGGAAGCGCCCCGTGACGAGCCGGAAGATCGTGATCCCGAGCGAGAACAGGTCGGCGCGGATATCGCACTCCTCGACCCCGAGGGCCTGCTCGGGGGCCATGAACTGCGGGGTGCCGACGATCACGCCGGCGGGGTCCTGGCTCTCGTCCTCGCGCTCGCGGCGCGCCTTGGCCAGGCCGAGGTCGGCGAGCTTGGGGATCCCGTCGCGCCCGACCAGGATGTTCTCGGGCTTCACGTCGCGGTGGATCATGCCGTGGGTCTCGGCGCACACCAGCGCCTCGGCCACGGCCAGCGCGAGCGCGAGGGCCTCGCCCTCGGGCATGACCCGGCCCGGCCGCTGCGCGAGCAGGTCCTTGGCGGTCACCCCGTCGACGAACTCGAAGGCTACGTATTGGATCCCCGAGCGGGGGCACTTGCCCTGGTCGATCACGCCGACCACGTTCTGGTGGGCGAGCTTCGCCCCGGCCTTGGCCTCGGCCTGGAGCCGGTCGACGAAGGTCGGGTCCTCGCGGGCCAGCGAGGGGTTGAGCACCTTGAGCGCGACCAGGCGGTCGAGGCTGGCCTGGCGCGCCTTGAACACGCGCCCCATGGCGCCCTCGCCCAGCTGGTCGAGGATCTCGTAGCCCGCGATCGTCGAGCCGGGGCCGAGGGACTCGACCGCGGCGGCGTCGGGCTCCCCCGGCAGCTCGGGCGGGAGCTCTTGCAGCACGCCCGAGGCCGAGACGTCGATCGACTCGCGCGAGCCCGCCAGGGCCTGGGCCTGGGCCTGGTGGCGCGAGCTCGAGGCCTGGGCGTAGAGCGTGGCGAGGGCCCGGATCACGCCCACGTAGTTGGCGTCGTTGGCGATCCCGCGGCGGAGGTGGCAGAGGAAGGTCGTCCCCCCCTGGCGCGCCTGGCTGACCTGCGCCGCGGTCGGGACCAGGGCCTGGTGGATCTGGGGAGGGACCGTGACCCCGCGCTGGGCCAGCCCCTCGGGACCCGCCCGCCAGACCGAGGCCGTGTAGAGGCCCAGGCTCTCGACCCTGGCCGCCCCTTCGGGCCCGCTGAGGCTAGGGAAGGCGCTCCCTAGCTTGTTGACGAGGTCTGCCTCGGCGCTCACCGAGCAAACGTACCACAGGGGGAGGTGCTCGGCGTCCGGAGCGGGAAATGGCCATCGATCGCCCGCGCCAACCAACCGCCCCTCGGCAGCCCACACT
>CALDQK010000507.1 GCA_937911525.1 uncultured bacterium | reverse complement strand
AGGGGGGTCGCGCGGCCGGGCTGGCGGGGGTCGTTGGGCCGTGCCCTGGGCACGGTCCGGAGGGCTCCGGGCACGGTCCGGAGGGCTCCGGGCAGCACGGTCCGGAGGGCTCCGGGCACGGTCCGGCGACCTCCGCTCTCCCTCCGTCCGCGGGTCTCGGTCGTCGGTCTCGCTCGCGTGTGGTGTCATACAGCTTGCAGTGAGCGGCGAGGAACTAGACGAGGGAGCGAGCTTGATCCGGGGCCGCAGGCGGGACGCGGCGGCGCTCTTGGTGTGCGCCCTGTTCGGGGTGTTCCTCGCGGCCTACCCCCACTTCCTCGCCCTGGTCGAGCGCGGAGAGGCGGTCTATGTCGCTGACCCGGACGAGCTCTTCCTCTACCTCCCTGTCGGTGCCGACGCCGTGCGTGACCACCCCCTCTGGCTCGAGGACCCCGTCCCCTCCGGTGGGGGTCGGACCATGTACCCCTGGCTACAGCTGGGACCCGGGGTGGTCCTCGCTCGCCTCCTCGGCTGGGGCCCCCTCGGGGTCTCCTTCGCCTGGCGACTGCTCGCGGGCGCGTGCGTCGGCGGGCTGCTCTACGTGCTCCTGCGGCAGCGCCTGCGCCTGCGCTGGCTGGCGCTGGCCGGCGCGCTCGTGCTCCTGGGGGACGTGGGGGTCGTCTACGGCAAGCTCCTCGTGCGCCAGGCGATCGAGGTCGCGCGGATGGCCGCGGGCGGCCAGGGGCACGTCGGCGGCTGGCCGGGGCTCCACGCCAACTGGCGGCTCATCTCCCCCGCGCTCTCCCTGCCCTGGCTGCTCTTGACCTTGATCTGCTGGCTGCGCCTGCAAGAGCGCGGGACCTGGCGCCGGCGCGCGCTGGCAGGGGTCAGCCTGGGCCTGTTGGTGCCGGTCTACTTCTACGCCTGGACAGCCGCCTTCTTCGCCTTGGTGCTGTGGTTCGTGGCCGAGCCCAAGCGACGCCGCGACCTGATCCACGTCGGCTGGATCGCGCTCCTCGTCGCAGCCCCAGCCCTGATCGCAGGCGCCCTCGCCAAGGCCGACGCCGTCGAAGGCTGGCTGCAGCGCTCGGACAAGTTCGTGCCGATCGCGCGCACCTCGAGCTTGCTCTGGCCCAAGGGAGCCATGGCCTGCGCCGCGCTCGGGATCGCGTGGGTCGCTCGCGCGCGCCGCGACCTGCTCCCCGTCCTCGCGCTCGGGCTGGCCGGCCTGCTCCTGCTCAACCATCAGCTCGTGAGCGGGCTCCAGATCGAGAACTGGCACTGGCAGTACGCCTACGGGCCCGCCCTGAGCGTACTGGTCGTGCTCCTCGGAGCAGGCGCCCTCGAGGCGCGCTGGGAGCGTGTTCCACGCGTGGGACGCCTGCTCCTCGGAGCGTCGCTCGCGCTCCACCTCTCCTCCGGCCTCGCCCTGCGTGACCTCGAGGCCCAGGCCCCCCAGTCACGAGCCGCGACCGACTCCCTGCTCGACTTTCGCGCCCAACGAGGGGCGGGCCCGTCGCTCCCCGAGGGGCTGGTCGCGGGAGAACAGAGCTTCGTCGCGGCCGCTTTGGTCCTCGCCCAGAAGCGCCCCCTCGAACACCCCTCGGTCCGCTTCAGCCCCGCGATCGGCCTGGCTGCCTGGCGCGAGCGAATCGCGCTCGACGCGCTCCTGCGCGGGCTCGAGGTCGGCGCCTTTCGCGCCGAGCAGGAGGGGCGCATGAAGGGCTTCTTCAGCAACTGGCTCGGCGACGCGGCCGAGCGGGAGCGGCGCCTCGCCGAGCGAGTGCGCGTGTTCCACGCCACACGCGAAGCGCTCGAGCAGGTGCTCGAGCGCTTGAACGTGCGCTGTGTCGGCCTGCCCGTCGGGCAGACGCCCCCGGCCTACCTGAGGCAGGGCTGGCGCCGGCTCGAAGAAGGGCCGCGCTGGCAGGTGTGGGTGCGGGACTAGAAGTTGAAGCCGATGTAGCCCGTCAGCTGGCCGTAGTCCTGACGCTCCTGAGAGGCCACGCCGAACCAGGAATACTTGTACTCCGCGCCGACGCTGATCTTCTTGGTGACCTTGAAGTCGACGCCCAGACCCAAAGTCGCGCCCAGGTCCAGGTAGCTGATGTCATCCTCCGGCGGCGAGGCGACCTGCATCGTCATGCCGGCGAACACGTAGGGGCTCAGGGCCTCGGTGACCTTGAACTTCACGGTCGGCGCCGCCGTGATGTCGAGGTAGCTGATCGTGACGCTGGCGTTGGTGATCGGCGCGCGAGTCACGGTCGAGTAGGCCAGGTTGCGGTACTCGATCTGCAGCATGGCGTAGAGATCGACCGGCCCCAGCTCCCGATAGATCGGCGCTTGGATCGCGATACCCGCCATCCAGCCGTGCTGGTGGTCGTCACGCTTGAACACGTTGCTGCGGTGGTTCTTGGCCAGGGTGTGCCAGCCCGCGCGGAGCTGGAACTGCCAGCCGGAGAGGAGGGCCTCGCCGGGGGACTCGCCCTCGCCCTCGGCCTCGTCCACCTTCTTGCGCAGCTCGGCGAGCTCGCTCTCGAGCTTGGCGAGGCGCTCGCTGTGTCCGCCGTCCTCAGGAGCGGGGGCGGCAGCGTCAGGGGCGACGGGATCGGTGGCGTCAGGCGCGGCCTCGTCCTGGGCGAAGGCCGGCATGCAGAGGAGCAGGGACAGGAAGGGGGTGATGATGATCTTGGAAGACACGAAGGGGGAGCTCCTGGCCCGCGCCGACCGACCGAACTCGCGCGCGAACCTTGATCGACTCGGCGCGCTGGCGCCGAGCTAGGTGAAGGGAAGGAATGGAGCTCCAAGGACCTGTGCTTCTGCGCTTCCTTGGAGCGCTCGCCCCGGTTGCAGTCGCCGTGCCCGAGCTAAGTGCCACTACGCCGACGGCCATGTCACGCCCGCGCGCCACCAGGTAGACGCACAGTTATCGAGTGTTCAGCGCGCGTGACACGCGCGCGTGAACGAAGGGCGTCGCTCGGTTACTCCGGCAACATGGTGCTGAGGGGGTCGCGCCCTAGCGCCTGAGCAAGGCCACTAGCTCGGCCGCGAAGGCCTCGGCCGAGGCCAGCCGCTCGGCCGGACCCGGTCGCTCGGGACACGGCGGAAGCAGAGCGCCCCGAGCTGGTAGACGAGCGGGGAACGTCCGCCACGCAGGGGCACCCCGTCCTGCAAGGGCGCCTCGCCCGCGACCAGCGCTCTCGCAGCCGATCGTCCGCCACGCGGGCCCCGGGTTACTCCCCGGCAGCCTCGGCCGGCAGCTGGGGGAGCGCCTGCTCGCTCTCGACGTGGTGGATCGTGACCAAGGGCTGCGCCGCGTCCTGGGCGATCCCCTGGATCCAGCGCGCCCCCTCGCGCTCGTAGAAGTAGACCCGGATCGGCTGGCCCTTGGCCTTGGCCAGCCAGGCGATCGCGTCGGCCTGGTCGACCTCGATCCAGAAGTGGCTCGGGTCGAGGGCTTGCCCGTCGGTGTCGCGCGGCGCCTTGACCAGGGCTGCGACCCCCGTGCGCTGCTCGAGCTTGCCGTTGCGGTCGTAGAACACCGGCCGCGAGACGACCTCGACCACCTCGCCGTCCGCGACCCGATCGGGCGGCGGGTTCTCCTCGATCACCAGCGGGTTGAGCATGGGCACGCGATCGGCGTCGCTGGTCGCGGCCGAGCAGCCCGCGCTCAGGAGCAGAGCGCAGGCGCCGAGCGCGGCGAGGGCAGACTTGGGGAAGGGGCGCAGACGGGCAACCACGGACACCTCTCAGGCGAAGATCCTACCCGCCTGCGCGGCCTCACCGCTTGGGTTGGCTGGAGAGCGCCCCCGCGCGCAGCTGGAGCCGGAGCAGGTCGTTCTCTTCGCCCCACTTGCGCTGGACGGCGTTGGCCTCCCAGTGGCCGTACATGGGGTTGGGCAGGAGGATCCAGCGCTCGCCCCACCAGCCCGCGCGCTCGTCGGCGTAGCGCTGGGTCTCGGCGTTGCTCTCCGCGAGGAGGGGCTTGGCGAAGTCCGAGCCGTTGTCGCCGATCAGGAGCAGGATCCGATACTCCTTGGCGATCGCGTCGCGGCGGGGCTGCTTGTCGCTGGTGTCGGTCTTGGCCCGCACCACCTCGACCCCTTCCCGGAGCGGGAAGCCCTGCTTGCGCAGGTTGTTGCGAGTGGCCTCGGCCAGCTCGGCCGCGCGGTTGGTCACGTAGAACACGGTCACGCCCGCCGCGTGGGCCGCGCGGCAGAAGTCGAGCGCGCCGGGCACGGGGGTCGCGCGCTCCTCCTTGCACCAGGCGCCCCAGGTCTTGCTGCCGTACGTTCCCCCGCTCAGGATCAGGCGCGCCTCGTAGTAGCTGTTGTCGAGCACCGTCTCGTCGACGTCGAGGATCACGGCCGGCGGCAGCTTGGCCAGCTCGGGGGCCGGGGTCTTGCTCTGCTCCAGCTCGGCCGTCCAGCCGGGGTTGCGCAGCGCCACCTCGAGCTGGCGCGTGGCCTGCCCGTAGGCCTGGTGGCAGAGCCCGCGATACTCGGCGGAGGCCTGCACCCAGAGGGTCGCGTTGAGCAGCTCGTGGCTGGGGCGCTGGGCGAGGGTCGGCCCTGGCTGCTGCTGGGGCCGAGGCGCCGCGTCCTGGGCGGTCGTGCGCGCGCCCAGCTGGAAGGCCAGGAGGACCGCTCCCGCGCAGAGCGCCAGGGAGGGGGCCGTGCCGCGAAGGCGGGTGCTGTGGGTCGAGCTCATGGTGGGGCCTCGGGGTGGGTCGGGGAGATGGGGGGGGCAGCCTAGCCAGCCGGGACCGCCCGGGGTTGCGCCACGTGTGAAGGATGCAGGCTGAGCCTCGGGTTAACCTGCTCGGCACTGGAGGTTGCGGTGGCAGCGAAGAAGGTCTGGTTGACGTGGCTCCCGACGGGCGAGGACGCCCCCGCCCCGCAAGCGGCGGTCGCGGCGCTCTCCAAGTCGGGGCTCGACGTCGGCGGCGCCCCCTGGATCGACGACCTGAAGGAGGTCGCCTGGGAGGAGCTGAGCACGATGCTCAGCGAGCCGGGCAGCGCCGACATTTGGGTGATCGCGGGGCGCAAGGAGGACTTCGCCCAGGACGACGTCCGCTACGGGCTCTCGCTCTGCTCGGCCGTGATCGAGGCCGCCCGCGCCAAGGACCTGCACCGGATCGTGGTCGGCCTCGACGGCAAGCCGAGCCCCGACGAGCTGCCCACTCCCCTGCGCGGCCACAAGCTGGTCGACGGCTCCAAGCCTTGGTCGGCCGCGATCGTGGTCGCCGGCCACGGCAAGCCCACCCCCAGCAAGCTCGACTTCCGCCTGAACGTGATCGCCCACAAGATGGTCGGGCAGTACATCGAGGTCGGCCCGCTCTCGGGCGAGTGGAAAGGCGCCATGATCGGCGTCAGCGAGGGGGCCACGATCCTGATCCACGCGGTCGGCAAGCGCGGCGAGCTCCCCGAGCGGACGGTCCTCAACTACCCCATGGAGGGGCTCAAGGCCGAGATCGGCGGGACCGAGTTCGTAGCCTGGTCCGTGCAGAACCCGATCACGGCCGAGGAGTCCTACTACGTCAAGGTCGACGGCTACCCGAGCAAGCTCCTCGTCGGTGAGCACCCCGCCGAGGACGACGCCGAGGCCTGGGTCATCGAGCTGAAGTAAGGCATGGCCCTCTGGCTGAACATCACTCAGGCCGACGGCGAGGCCGCTGAGCGGAACTTCGAGCTCGCCACGTCCCGACTCACGATCGGGCGCGCGGACACCAACGACCTCGTCCTCGGCGACAGCAAGAAGAGCGTCAGCAGCAACCACCTCGAGCTGCGTGCCGAGGGCGATGGCTTCGTCGTCGAGGACCTCGGCAGCACCAACGGGACGCGCCTCGACGGCGAGCGGATCGCCGCCAAGACGCCCGTGCCGCTCGAGGACGGCTCGGTGCTGATCCTCGGCAGCTGGCGCCTGCGGATCTCGCTGCGCCCGGTCGGGACCACCACCCCGAGCACCGCCTCGGTCCCCGGCCCCCCGCCGCCCTCGGCTCCGCCCGGACCCCCGCCGCCCTCGGCTCCGCCGGGACCGCCGCCTCCTTCGGCTCCGCCAGGACCGCCGCCTGCGGCTGGCCTGCCTACGCCGACGCTCGATCCGGCGCCCGCGCCAGCGCCAGCGCTGCCCACCCCCCAACCGGACCCGCCCTCATCGGTCGGGCTCGACTCGGCGATCCCCGATCCACCCCAGGCCGACGAGGACGAGGACGACGATCGCCCGGGCATGGACTCGATGCTCGGCGCCATGCGCTCCAGCACGCGCAGCGTGCGCGGCTGGGCCCGCTCCCTCCCCCCGACCGACCCCGTCGTGGTCGACGCCTTCCTGGCGAGCGTCCAGGCCAAGCGAGCCAAGACCAAGGGCGAGGATGGGCTGCGGGCGGCGATCCGCGCGGCGCTGCCTGAGCCTCCCTGCGACGTGCTCGAGCTCTTGACCCTCGCCCGCGACCAGGCCCGCGAGCAGAGCGGCGCGGGGTCCAGCGCGCCCCAGGGCGCGACGATGCGCTTCGACAAGGTGCTGCCGATCCCCGGCGCTCCCGGGAGCGGAGGCGGCGGCGACCTGGCCGAGGCCCTCGACGCCGAGCTGCGTCACCAGCGCGCGCTGCGCGAGGCGGCCTTCCGCTGCGTGAGCAGCCTGGCCTCGGAGCTGGCCAGCTGCGATCAGCTCCAGAGCCCGGAGGAGATCGGGCGAATGCACTTGCTCACGGCCCAGACCCTCGAGCTGACCCTGGAGTGGATCCAGACCGCCCTCAGCGGGCGCAAGGTGTTCGAGGAGAAGTTCGGCGCCAAGGTGACCAACTTCTTCGGGCTGGACGCCAACCCGATCAAGCACGCGGTGACCTCGGTCCAGCTGGGCACCTACCTGCTCAACCCCGAGCGCGAAGACCGCGACCACCGCAAGATCCGCGACAACCTCGACAAGGCCTTCCAGGACCTGACCGCCCACCAGCTCGGCCTGGTCGCGGGCGTTCAGAAGGCGCTCAAGGCAGCCTTCGAGACCCTGGACCCCAAGAACTACATGGAGGGCGCCGAGGAGGTGACCTCGGGCTTCCCCTTCCTGCGCGACCAGCGCCGGATGGCCAACGCGTGGCAGATCTTCGCCCGCACCTACGAGGACATGCTCGACAACGAGAGCCGGCTCTTCAACGAGATGATCTACCCCAACGTCCGCAAGGGCTACCTGGAGGCTCACGAGAAGGGAATGGAAGGGAAGGGCGGCGGGACCTGAGGGAGTGCCCGCGCGCTAGTGCTCTAGTTGACGGAGACTTGCAGTCGCGACATACTCCTCGGCCTTCTGCGACCGCACCTTCCCCTCAGAGGCCCCATGCGAACGCTCCCCGCTGCCGCGCTCTGCTGCCTGCTCCTCGTTGGCTGCAAGCTGACCAAGACCGAGCCCAAGGCTGCGCCGCAGAAGGTCGCTAAGACCGTCGTCACGATGGAGTTCCGCGGGTTGCCCGACTGCAACCCCAACGACCTGGGCGAGCCGACCCCCGTGGACGTGCGGATCTACCTGCTGCGCGACCCGGTCCGCTTCCAGAACGCCTCGTTCGCGGAGCTGTGGACCAACGACGCCGGCACCCTCGAGGTGAGCCTGGTCCAGCCGGCCAAGGTCGTGACCGTGCTCCCAGGGAAGAAGGACCAGCCGGGCGAGTTCTACAAGCTGCAGCTCAAGTCGGCGACGTGGGTCGGCCTGATGGGCTTGTTCTCGGCCGAGGGCCAGCAAGGGGTCGAGGAGCGCAAGCTCTGCGTCTCGGTCGACGAGGCCGACGGCGCCGCCTTCGAGTTCACCGGCCACAAGATCGTGCACGTCGGCGCCGAGCCGCCCAAGTCCCTGGACGAGCAGCCCAAGGAGGGCGAGCAGCCCCAGGAGGGCGAGACGCCCCAGGAGGGCGCCGAGAAGCCCGCCGACGAGGGCGCCGAGAAGCCCGCCGACGAGGGCGCCGAGAAGCCCGCCGACGAGGGCGCCGAGAAGCCCGCCGGCGCGGACGACGAGAAGCCCGCCGGCGCGGACGACGAGAGCGAAGGGGAATAGCGTTGAACTACCACCCGGTCCTGTGGGGCGAGGGCATGCTGCTCACGCCCCAGCACCTGCAGCAGCGCGACCGCTACTTCGAGCACTCGCTGCGCCGCCGCCTGCGCAGCGTGGAGTCCCTCGACTGGGGTCTGTGCACCCTGGAGCTGGACGCCGAGGCGCTGGCCGAGGGCCGCTTCGGCGTGCGCGAGGCGACGGGCGTGTTCCCCGACGGCATGTGGTTCGACCTCCCGCGCGAGGACGAGCTGCCGGCGGCCCGCGGGATCGAAGAGCACTTCAACGCGGGCGTCGACCGCCTGGGCGTCTACCTGGCGATCGCCAAGTGGACCCCCGGACAGCTGAGCGCGCAGCTCGCCCCCGCTGAGGAGGGCAAGCCCGGGCCGCTGACTCCTTTCAAGGGCCAGCCGGCGCGGATCCGCGACGAGCTGGACCTCAGCCGCGAGGACGAGCTCCTGGTCGCGCGCAAGCGGCTGAAGCTGCTCTTCGACGGC
This sequence comes from uncultured bacterium, assembly GCA_937911525.1. Taxonomy (GTDB): domain Bacteria; phylum Planctomycetota; class J058; order J058; family J058; genus NORP233. The sequence continues at coordinate 9,120 of CALDQK010000507.1, read as the reverse complement.
GAAGACCTCTCCCCCTACGTCACGATCAAGCTGGCCGAGCTCTCGCGCACCGCCGCGGGCGCCTTCGAGCTGAGCAAGCAGTACATCCCGCCCTGCCTCTACGTGTCGGCCAGCCAGGCGCTCGTCGCGGTGCTGCAGCGGACGCTCGGGATCCTGGGCAAGCGGAGCGAGGACCTCTCGGCCCAGCGCCGGCAGCGCAGCCAGGGCCTGGCCGAGTTCACCATGTCGGAGGCGGGCAACTTCTGGTTCCTGCACACGATCAACGGCCACATTCCCGGCCTGGCGCACCTCTTCCGCCACGCGCGGGTCCACCCGGAGCGGGCCTACCGCGAGCTGGCGGCCCTGGCGGGTGAGCTCTACACCTTCGCCTCGGAGGGTCACCCCCGAGACATTCCCCCCTACGACCACGAGGACCTCGGCGGGACCTTCGCGCGCCTGGTCGCGCAGCTGCGGACCCTGCTCGGGACCGTGCTCACGACCCGCGTGGCGCCGATCCCCCTCGAGCTGGTCCGGCCCTCGGTCTACATGGCCAAGCTGCACGACGACCGCGCGATCAGCGGCCGCCTCGTGGTCAGCGTCAAGGCCGACGTGCCCGAGGAGAAGCTCGCCAAGGAGCTGCCGATCAAGGGCAAGGTCGCCTCGGCGGATCGCCTGGACGACCTGATCGTGAAGGCCTTGCCGGGCCTGCCGATCGCCCACCTCGCGGCCCCGCCCAGCGAGGTCTCGGCCCAGCCGGGCCGGGTCTACTTCCACCTCGCTCAGCAAGGCGAACAGTGGGACGCGATCGTGGCCTCGCGCACGCTCAGCTTCTACGTCCCCGCTGAGTTCGCCAACGTCTCGATCGAGATGATGGCGGTGGCCTGAGGTGACCGCGCTCGCGACGACCCAGCTCGCTGGCCGCCTCTCGGACTACTGCGCCGAGCTCTTCGAGATGGCGATCCACCTCAGCGACGGCGAGGACCCCGGCGACGGCAACGCGCTGCGCGCCCGCCTGGGCGCCATGTTTCAGGAGATGACCGCCCGGGCCAAGCAGAACGGCGTGGCCCAGGGAGACGCCACCTTGGCGGGCTACGCGCTGGTCGCGCTCCTGGACGAGATCATCCTCAGCTCCAACTGGGAGCTGAAGGGCGAGTGGATGACCCGCCCGCTGCAGATGCAGTACTTCAACAGCTTCTCGGCCGGCGAAGAGTTCTTCACCAAGCTCGACGAGCTGCGCGCGGACGTGGCCAACCCCGCCAAGGTCGACGTGCTCGAGGTCTACTACTTGACCCTCTGCATGGGCTTCAAGGGCAAGCACGGGACCGTGCAGGGGATCGAGGTCCTGAGCGGCCTGCGCAAGGAGCTGGCGCAGCTGCTGGCCACGGCCCCGCGCCCCGGCCGCAAGCCGAGCGGCGGCGCCGAGCTCAGCCCGCGCTGGCGGCCCCCCGACGGCGGCGGCTCGGTCACCAAGCAGGTCCCGGTGCGGCTGGTGGCGGTGATCTGCGCCGCGCTCGTGCTGCTGGTGCTGGGCAGCCTGGTCGGCGTCGTCACGACCCAGGCCGACACGGTCGCCGAGAAGCTGAGCGGCGCCACGACCGGAGAGGGCGCCGCGGCTGGCGAAGGCGCCAAGAGCGAGGAGGCGAAGAGCGCCAAGGGTAAGGACGAATGAAGGAAGGAATCCTCAGCGTCATCGCCCTCGCGGTCGCGATCGCGATCGCCTGGTTCGGCGGCGAATACTTCGAGGTCGCGGTCAAGTGGCGGATCGCGGCGATCCTCGTCCTGCTCGGCCTGTGGTTCTTCCTCTACGTGCTCCAGCGCATGCTCGCGATCCGCTCCTCGATGCTGATCGAGAAGCGCTTGCGCGCGCAGGCCAAGGCTCAGATCGCCAGCGCGCGCCCCGCCGAGCGCGAGGCCGTCAACGAGCTCGAGCAGCGGCTCAACGAGGCGATCGCGGCGCTCAAGCAGAGCAAGCTGGGCAAGAGCGCCCTCTACGACCTGCCCTGGTACATCTTCATTGGCCCGCCGGGCTCGGGGAAGAGCACCTGCCTGCAGAAGTCGGGGCTCGACTTCCCCCAGCTCAACCAGTCCCTGAACGGGATCCGCGGCGTGGGCGGCACCCGCAACTGCGAGTGGTGGTTCACCAGCGAGAGCATCCTGCTGGACACGGCGGGCCGCTACACGACCGAGGAGGAGGACCGCGAAGAGTGGCTCGGCTTCCTCGACATGATCAAGGACACCCGCAGCCGGACCCCGATCAACGGCGCGATCGTGGCGATCTCGCTCCCGGACCTGCTCAACGCGAGCGAGACCGAGCTGGCGGGGCACGCCAAGGCGGTCCGTGACCGCCTGACCGAGCTGGCCCAGAAGCTCGAGGTGGTGTTCCCCTACTACATCCTGTTCACCAAGTGCGACCTGCTCGAGGGCTTCGTCGACTTCTTCGAGGAGTTCAGCAAGGACCAGCGCGCGCAGGTGTGGGGCCACACCTTCTCCTACAACGACCGGCCGGCCGACAAGTACAAGGAGGCCTTCGTCCGCGAGACGAGCGAGATGTACGAGCGCCTCTGCGAGCGGCGCCTGACCTCGCTGGCCACCGACCGGACGCTGGACAAGCAGGAGAAGCTGTTCAACTTCCCGCTCCAGTTCGCGCTGGCGCGCGAGCGCCTGGCCGAGTTCTTCGAGCTGGTCAACCGCTCCGACCCCTCGGTCGAGAACCCGGTCCTGCGCGGCTTCTACTTCACCAGCGGCACCCAGGAGGGGACCCCGATCAACCAGGTCCTGGCCGCCATGAAGGAGGCCTTCGGCGAGAAGAGCGCGGCCGAGAGCGTCGCGCACAGCGGCGAGAAGAAGGCCTACTTCATCAATCACCTGTTCACGAAGGTGATCTTCCCGGACCGCAACCTGGCCCGCTCCTCGGTCGCCGCCGAGCGCCGGCGCCGGCTGGCCCGCGTGGCCGGCTTCGCGGCCACCGCGCTCATGACCGTCGTGGCCCTGGGCACCCTGATCAACTCCTACGCGGGCAACGCGGCCCTGATCGAGCGCGTCGACACCCAGGCCGCCGCCGTGCTGGAGGCCGAACAGAGCAAGCCCAAGGACGTCGCGGCCAACCTGGTCGCCCTCGACCAGCTGCGGGCCGCGGTGGCCGAGCTGGACGGCTACCAGCGCCCCTGGGGGGGGCCACCCATGAGCCTCCGCTGGGGCCTCTATCAGGGCGCCAACCTCGAGCGCCCCGCGCGGCAGCTCTACTTCCGCCGGCTGAAGTCGCTCCTGGTCGAGCCGGCCGTGGCCGGCCTGGCCAAGGAGCTCAGCGCGCTCGGCCAGAGCACCACCAAGGAGCAGACCGAGGCGCTCAAGCAGCGCTACGGGGCCAAGCACGAGCAGGAGCTCTACGACGGCCTCTACCGGCTGCTGCGGGCCTACCTGATGCTCACCGGTCGCCTGGAGGGCGACGAGGTCGAGCTGGGCAAGCTCTTGCGCAAGCACAACCGCTGGCTGCGCGGGCTCGGCGCCGGCTTCAGCGACGCCGCCCCCAAGGGCGAGGCCGCGGCCGCGGCCGAGCACCAGCTGACCTTCTTCCTGACCCAGCTCGACCGGCCCGCTGACTTCCAGGGCGAGGCCAACGACGAGCTGATCCAGGAGGTCAAGCGCAAGCTCGAGGCGAACTTCTGGATCTCGCAGAGCTACACCCAGATCCGCGACGCGCGGATCGACCAGCAGGGCAAGGCGGGCCTGGACACGCTCTTCAAGACGTCTGGGCAGCAGGCCTTCGTGGACGCGGTCGACGTCAGCCAGGTGTTCAGCAAGGACGAGTGGACCAGCAACTTCGAGAAGGCGGTCAAGGAGAAGAGCGCCTACCTCGCCGAGCAATACAAGAACCTCGAGAGCCCCAAGGAGCAGGGCCAGATCGAGCAGGAGCTGACCCAGCAGTATCTGGACGACGCCCAGAACGCCTGGGGTCGCTTCCTCGACGAGCTGCACGTCAAGCCCTGCCCCAAGGTCGCCGACGCGGTCGCGCGCCTGCAGGTGTTCGGTGACCCCGAGCTGACGCCGCTCCCGCACCTCTTCAACGACGTGTGGCCGCGCCAGCACGTGTTCGAGGCCGAGACCTGGCAGAAGAAGATCGAGGCCCACAACGCGTCCAACCTGAGCAAGCCCCCCGCCGACAAGCCCGACGAGGAGCGGCGGACCTGGCTCCAGGACGCGCAGCGCGCGATCAAGGCCCTGCACGGGGTCTACACCGAGATGGCGGGCAAGGGTGAGGCGGGCGCCCGCTTCTGGCCCATGGCTCAGAAGCCGGCCGGGCTGAACGAGCTCGACCCGCTGAAGGCGGCCTACCTCAAGGCGCGCACGATCCTGATGGAGGGCGTCGTCCCCCGCGTCCACCCGCAGCAGCAGGGCCTGGCCAAGCGCCTCTTCGAGGAGCTGCTCGACCAGACCGGCGGCGCGATCCGCAACGAGGCTCAGGCCGAGGCCGACGCCGCCTGGAAGAGCGGCTTCCAGGAGCCCTTCGCCAAGGAGTGCGCGGGCCGCTACCCCTTCGTCGAGGCCCAGGACGAGGTCGACCGGGTCGACTTCCAGCAGCTCTTCAACCGCCTCGACGGGGCGCTCTGGAAGCTGATGGAGGCGATCGATCGCCTGAGCGAGTATCAGCTCCAGGGCGCGCGCCTGATCAAGGTCAGCGACGACGTGCGCGAGCTGGTGCGCGTCTCCAAGCGGATCCGCGAGGCGCTCTACCCGCCCGACCGCAAGGACCTCTCGGTCGCCTCGAAGGTCAAGCTGATCAAGCGGAGCAAGGTCCGCAACGTGCGCCTGATCATGGGCGAGACCAAGCTAACGCAGAACGAGCTCCCGCCCGGGCAGCGGCCGGCGGTCACCTGGGGCAAGGGCCAGGGCGCGACGCTCATGATCCTGCCGACCGAGAGCGAGGAGTGGGTCCGGCTGGACTTCCCCACCACCGACTGGGCGCTCTCGCGCATGCTCGACAAGGGCAAGCTCAACGAGGGCTTCACGGAGCGAAAGTTCCGCTACACCTGGGCCTTCGACTTCAAGGGCGAAGAGCGCCTGGCCGACATCGAGTTCGAGCTCGAGCGCGAAGCCAGCCAGCCTCTGTTCAAGCGCGCGCTCTTCGTGGGCTGGCCCAAGGTGCCGACGGAGGTCGGCAAGTGAGCGGCGGCGAGTTCGAGGCCGCGGCGTGATCGGGCTCGCCCCGAGCTGCTACGGCAAGCTCCCGCTCCACGGCGACTTCATCAAGATCAACGCCGGCGGGCCCGAGCTGGGCTGGCTCGACGGCTGGCTGGGCGAGGGCCTGGTGCGCGCGGGCGACCAGCACGGCGAGAGCTGGGCCGCCGCCTTCGACGCGGCCCCGGCGCTGCGCTTCGTGCGCAACCTGGACGGCAAGACCTTCCTGACGGGCGTCCTGGCGTGCAGCCAGGACCGGGTCGGGCGCCGCTTCCCCTGCGCGATCTACTGGGCGGTCAACGACCGCTACGCGCGCAAGCACCCCGCCGCGCTCCCCCTCCTCTTGAGCGACTCCCTCGACCGGGCGGAGACCCTGCTCACGAGCGGCAGCGCCGGCCTGGACCTGGACGGGTTCCGCAACGAGCTGGCCGAGCTGGCCAGCGCGGGCGACCCCAAGGCCGCCCAGGGCCAGCTGGACGCCCTGATCAAGCAGAGCTCGTCCAGCGCGCTCTGGGAGGGGCTCGAGCCCGCCGCCGCCAGCCTGCTCTTGCACAACGCAGTCGGCCTGCTGGCCCCCGCCGCGAGCCCGACCTTCGCGCTCGGCTTCCCGGCGCCGCCGAGCACCGGGCTGGCGGCCTTCTGGCTGCACGCCGCCGCGGAGCTGCGCGGGCGGGCCGGCTTCCCGCCCCTGGCGATCTGGAGCAGCGCCGGCCTGCGCATGATCCTGCGCGAGCCCACCGCGGCGCACTTCGTCGCCAGCGTGCTGCCGAGCCTGGACGCCGACGGCACCTGTCAACTCGCCAGCGAGGGGCTCGAGCTCGACTCGCTGCGGAGCAAGGCCGAGGCGCGCTTCGGCGCCGTGGTCCAGCGCGGGGGAACCCTCAAGGACCTCCTGGCCGCGTTGCGCAAGGGCTAGCCCTGCCAGCGCCCACCGAAGGACCCCCAGCCCCCCAGGGGCGGAGACCCGCATGAGCGACGACGGCATTGGAATGGGCTTCGGCTTCAAGGTCGGCACGGGCGACGAGAACTCGACCCCGCCCAAGGACGGCGCGCCCAAGCTGGCCCCGGTCTCGGGCGCCGTGGCCGAGCTGCCGCCGCCGCGGGTCCTGGTCGTCGCGAACCTGCGCGGCAACCCCGCGGCCCGCGACGGGCGGCGCGTGCGCGTCGACCCGGGCGCCCTCGACGAGGCGATCGCGGCGGCCGAGCCCTCGCTCTTCTTCACGGTCACCGACCTGCTGCGCGGCGACGAGAAGGGCCTGGAGGTCCGCCTCGCGCCGCGCTGCCTGGCCGACCTCGGCCCTGAGGCCGTGGCCGCCGCGCTCGACGCCTGCGACCTGCCGCGCAAGCTCCTGAGCGAGCTCGAGGCGGCGGAGGCGGGCAGCCTCTCGCGCGACGAGCTGGCCGCGGGCCTGGGCCTCTACGACGGGATCCCGGGCCTGAGCGAGGCGGTCCGCCTGGCGAGCGACGTCCTGCGCGGCGGCGGCGCGGCCCCCGCGCCCGCCCCGAGCGCGCCCGCCGAGGCGAAGCCCGGGCCCCCGGCCGGCAAGTCGACGGGCGATTCGGTCCTCGACAGCATCCTCAACATGGTCGACACGGGCGAGCCCCCGCCGCCCAAGCCGGCGCCTACCAAGGGCGGCTCGGGCAGCGCGATCGGCGGCGTGATCAGCGCGATCGGCGGCGGCAAGCAGCGGAGCGACCTCAGCGCCGCCCGCGACGCGACCCGCGCAGCGCTCGATCGCCAGCTCGACCTCGTGCTCCACCACCCCCAGTTCCGCGAGGTCGAGTCGGCCTGGCGCGGGCTGCGCCTGCTCACGCAGGGGCCCGCCGCGCGCAAGATCCGGGTCGAGGCCCTCGACGCCGAGCGCAGCGGCTTCGCCGAGGCCTTCCACACCCACGCCTACCCCGGCGAGCTGGCTGGCGAGCGGGAGCCCGCCCTGGCGCTGACCCTGGTCGACGTGGCCCTGGCCAACACCAGCGCCGACCTGGCCCAGCTCGAGCAGCTCGCGGCCGACGCCGAGCAGCTGCAGGCGCCCGTGATCGTGTCGCTGGCCCCCGACTTCACCGGCGCCGAGCCGGCCAAGCTGGCCGGCATGGGCAACCCCGCCGCGCTCTTCGAGACGGGCTTCGCCGAGTGGCGCGGCAAGCGCAAGCAGGACGGCTCCCGCTGGGCGCTGGCGGCCTACAACCGGCTCCTGCTGCGGGCGCCCCACGCGCCGAGCAAGCGCTCGGGCTACAGCGAGGCGGTCGCGGGACCCGCCGACCTGCTCTGGGGCAACGCCGGCTGGGCCTATGTGGCCGGAGTGGCCGAGTCCATGCTGCGCACGGGCTGGCCCGCCAACCTCAGCGGCGGCGAGCTCGCCGATCGCCCCATGTGGCAGGACGGCGAAGGCGAGCTCCACGGCCCCCTCGAGGCGCGCCTCAGCCAGGACTGCCTGGAGGACCTGGCGGCCGAGGGGATCGCCGCCCTGACCGCGCGCAAGGGCCGCGACGCGGTCCTCCTGCCGCGCACGCCCCTGGTCCACCGGCCCAGCAAGGAAGAGCGGGCTCAGAGCCACCTCGGCTACCAGCTCCTCGCGGCCCGACTCGGCGAGGCCGTCCTGACGCACAAGGCCAAGCTCTCGGGCCTCGGCCCCGAGCAGGTCCTGGCCGCCTTCGAGCGCTACCTGCAGCAGCTCGTAGCCACGACCGGCCCCGGCGGCGGCGTGGTGGTCCAGGGCATGCCCGACCCCGAAGACAGCCAGCGCCTGCTGGTCGGCATGACCGCGCGCACTGGCCGCGCCGTGCTGGGCGGGGTGGACGTGCACCTGGGCGTCCGCGTCTAGAAGCTCGGAAGGCGGCTGGGCTGGCGCTCCGGTCGGTGGTTGCATGCGTCGGATGATTGAACGGAGAAAACTGGAAAACCGGAAGGGTGGTCCGGGTCAGCGCGGGCGTCGCTCGCACGGCGTGGGCGCCGAGCTACGAGGGAGCTGTCGCCATAGCGACAGCTCCCTGCGAACTCCTCGCCCCGTCGGCGTCGCAGGCGCTCCTCTACCAAGACTCTGCGTCCTCAGCACCTCTGCGGCTCAACCCCCGCTCACGCCCCGCGAGCGCCGCCTGCCGCCTCCCTGCCACCCTTCCGGTTTTCCAGTTTTCTCCGTTCATTACCCCGCCTCGCCCGGGCGCCCTCGCTCCCAGCGAGCGCTCCCCTGAGCCTTCCTCGCCCCGAGCCCCTCCCCGATTCGAGCCGCGAGAGCGTGCGCGGCTACGAGCGCCGCTACCGCATGAGCGCTGACCCAGGCGTCGTCGCGCTGCAGCGGGTCGAGACCGAGGTCCGCCTCCTGCGCGACGGTCGCCCGCTGGTCGAGTACGTGGGCGCCTACTGGGAGTGGTTTCGCTTCGCCGCCGAGGACGGCCCGCGCGTCGACATCCACGACTTCGACATGCGCCGGGACGGCTGGTCCCCCGGCCGGCTGCGCAAGCTCCTCGCTCGCCACGGGCTGCGAGACCCCGGCGGGGACGGCGTGCTCGAGTGCCGCAAGCGCTTCCTCTTCCTCCCCGGCCGTGTCCGCGACGAGCGCTCACTGCGCGAGGGGGAGGGCGGCTTCGGCTTCCTGGAGGAGGTGCGCGGCCTCGCCGAACCGGCGCCGCCCGGCGCGCAGCTGCGGCTCTTCGACCTCACCTCGGATCAACCGCCGGCGGAGGTGCCAGGATCCTGGCAGCCAGGCCCGCGCGCCTGGGCGAAGGGTCAGGGAGAGCCCCTCACGCCAGACAGCGGCTGGAGCTGTGTCGAACGCTATGCGCTGCGTTTCGCCACTCAGCGGGTCGAGCTCGACGACGGCGGGGGTTACGTCGAGTGGAGCTCCAGCGAGGGCACTCGGAGTCCGCTATAGTTTGGCCCTTGCGAGGAGGTGGCGTGCAACGAAGCTCGACGACGAGGGAGCCCGAGGTGGACTCGAGCCCCCTGGAGCCCGCCCCGCAGGCGTCGGA
>CALDQK010000506.1 GCA_937911525.1 uncultured bacterium | reverse complement strand
TCGGTCGTCGGTCGTCGGTCGTCGGTCGTCGGTCGTCGGTCGTCGGTCGTCGGTCTCGGTCGTCGAGTTCGGGCACGGGCACGGGCAGGAGGGTTCGTTCCTGGGCAACCATTCGGGTCGCCAGAACTCCCTACATGCATTACCCCTCGGTGACCCCGATTCAGTTACCCTTCCGGGCTTCATGACGCGCCGAGCGCTGCCATTCCTCTGCCTGATCGTCTTGTGGTTGCTCGGCGCCGCGCGGCCGGTTCGTGCCCAGGACTGGGAATGGGCCGAAGGCCGCCCGATCCAGGGCGTGACCTGGAACGAGGCCGAGGGCCTGCGCAAGGTCAACGAGCGGGCCGCGACGGACTTGATCGGCTCCAAGCCCGGTCAGCCCTTCAGCTCGCGCATGCTCTCGCTGGACGTGGCGCGCCTCTACCGCTCGGGGCGCTTCGGTTCGCCGCGGGTCGGCGTCCCGCCGGTCTCGGTCGAGGTCCGTGACCAGGGCGACGGGGTGGTGATCGCGTTCACGGTCTACGAGCGCCTGCGCGTGCGCAAGGTCGTGATGCGCGGCGGCAAGGACCAGCTCGAGGAGGAGGAGATCGAGGCCAACGTCCGCACCCAGAGCGGGCGGCCCTTCGACGTGTTCGCGGCTACCCGCGACGCGGCCAAGCTCGAGCAGGTCCTCAAGGACAAGGGGCACGTCAACGCCGAGGTCAGCGTGACCCACGAGGAGCGCGAAGGCGGCGTGGACGTCTACTTCGCGGTCCGGCCCGGCCCCGCGGTCCACGTCAAGGAGATCCTCTACGAGGGCGCCGAGCAGCTCGACCCGAGCGACCTCGCGGACGCGACGGGCCCCGACGCGCTCGAGGTCAAGGAGCGCGAGTTCTTCGGCCTGCTCGAGGAGGGCGTCTACAAGCCCGAGGCCTTCGAGCGCGACCTGGACCGCGTCTCGCGCTACTACCGCAGCCAGGGCTTCCTCGACGCGCGGGTCTACCTGCTCGAGGAGCAATACACCCTCGACGGGAGCGAGGTCACCCTGCGCGTCGCCGTCGACGAGGGTCCGCGCTACACGGTCCGCCGGGTCGCCGTCGAGAACACGCGCGTGATCGACGGCGACCGGATCCTGACCGCGATCCCGCTCCGACCGGGGCGCCCCTTCCTCGGCGACGACCTGCGCAAGTCCATGGAGACGATTCGCCACCTCTACGGGCAGCGGGCCTACGTGCACGCCAACGTGGACGTGGACGTGCGCTACGACCTCGAGCGGCATCTGCTCGACGTGACCCTGCGCGTCGACGAGGGCCCCAAGGTCCGGATCGAGCAGATCAAGATCCGCGGCAACGAGAAGACGCTCGAGAAGGTGATCCGGCGCGAGCTCTCCTTCCATCCGGGTGAGTACTTCAACGCCGACGAGGTCCAGGCCTCGATCAGCCGCCTCGGGCGCCTGCGATTCTTCCAGGACGTGCGGATCGACTTCGAGCCGGGCAGCGAGCCGGGCAGCGAGCACGTGATCGTGCGCGTGGTCGAGGCCCGCACGGGCGCCTTCGTGCTCGGCGGCGGCCTCAGCACGGCGACCGGCTTCTTCGGCAACATCTCGCTCACCCAGCGCAACTTCGACGTCCTCGACCCGCCGACCTCGATCGACGACTTCCTCGAGGGGCGCGCGCTGACGGGCGCGGGTCAGAACGTCTCGATCTCGCTCCAGCCTGGGCGCGAGCGGAGCCAGTTCTCGATCGAGTTCACCGAGCCCTACCTGCTCGACTACCCCGTGCCGATGACGATCCAGGGCGCGATCCGCGACCGCGTGCGCGAAGACTGGCTCGAGAGCCGGCGCTCGATCCGCTTCGGGCTCGGCTATCGGCTGACCCAGGACCTGATCGTGCGGGCCACCTACCGCTTCGAGCGGGTGCGGATCGCCGACCTCGAGGTCGACACGGTCCCCGACGCGATCGAGGTCGCTGGCAACAACTACGTCTCGGGGCTCCGGCTCTCGCTGAGCTACAACCAGAACCGGATCGACCAGGACTTCGTCCTCTACGGCGGCTACGCCTTCACGATCTACTACGAGCTCGTGGGCGAGGCCCTCGGCGGCGACTTCGGCTTCCACCGCGCGGGGGCCGAGGCCAACGTCCAGTTCCCGCTCATGAGCTGGCCGGGCAACCACAAGTGGGTGCTCCAGTTCCGCGGCGAGCTCGGCTGGCAGCGCAGCTTCCACCGCGAGAAGGTGCCGATCTTCGAGCGCTTCTTCGCGGGCGGTCAGGGCTCGCTGCGTGGTTTCCGCTTCCGGACCGTCGGCCCCAAGACCAACGGCGACCCGATCGGCGGCAACTGGCTGATCCTGGGCACCGCCGAGCTGACCTTCCCCCTCTTCCGCGACATCCTGCGCGGCGTGCTCTTCGTGGACACGGGCACGGTGACCACCAAGCACCGGGACTACTCGACCGACGACCTCAGGATCGCGGCCGGCTTCGGCTTCCGGCTCAAGGTCCCCTTCTTCCCGGCGCCCGTTCAGCTCGACTTCGGCTGGCCGCTCAAGGACCAGGAGCAGGACGAGCGGCAGGTCTTCAGCTTCGCCGTCGGCTTCGGGTTCTAAGCCCCCTGAAGCGCGAGGATTTAGGGCCGACTCGGCTGGAATAGCTGCAAACGGGCCAGCGTTCAGGCCGTATCCAGCCCTAAGCACCGAACTCTGCAAAGGACGCACATGCGCACGCTCTCTATCGCCTTCGCCGCCAGTCTCCTGCTCTGCTCGCCTGCGCTCGCAGGAGGCGAGGGGTGGCTTCACAACCTCGAGGAGGCGAAGAAGAAGGCCAAGGCCGAGAACAAGGACATCCTGATCGACTTCACCGGCTCGGACTGGTGCGGCTGGTGCATTCGCCTCAAGAAGGAGGTCTGGGACACCGAGGCCTGGAAGGCCGAGGGCCCCAAGCGCTACGTCCTCGTCGAGCTCGACTACCCGCGCAAGACGCCGCAGTCGGAGGAGACCAAGAAGTACAACGACGCGATCCAGCGTGAGTTCGGTGTGCGAGGCTTCCCCACGATCGCCCTGCTCGACTCCGAGGGTCAGCCCTACGGCATGACCGGCTACCAGAAGGGCGGCCCTGAGGCCTACCTGAAGCACCTCGAGGAGCTCGCCGGCCGCAAGGGCGAGATCAAGCAGCTGCTCGAGGGCGCCAAGGACGCCAAGGCCCTCGACGACGCCATGCAGCAGCTCGCCAAGTGGCGCGTCGCCTTCGGCTACCCCTCCGTGCAGGAGAAGATCGTCGAGCTCGACCCCAAGAACGAGGCGGGCTTCGGGCTCAAGCACGCCAAGGCGCTCGCCATGCGGGCTTCGGCCAAGAAGGACGACGCGGCCTACAAGAAGCACCTCGAGCAGGTGCGGGCCATGGACTCCGGCGCGGCGACCGCGCTCGAGGCCGACGTCGCCGCCAACGCCCTGATCCAGGAGCTCGAGTCGAAGCTCGGCCCCATGGCCAAGTCGGGCGACTGGGCCGGCGCGCTGAAGCTGCTCCAGACCGACTACGTGCCCAACCACAAGGAGGGCGCCAAGGGCCAGGTCGTGGGCTTCTTCGTGGGGATCTGCAAGATTCGCAGCAACGACAAGGAGGGCGCGCTGGCCGAGTTCCGCGCGGCCAAGGCCATGGCTGAGGGGACCCGGATCTCCAAGCAGATCGACCAGATCCTCAAGCAGCTCGGCGGCTGAGGGTCGCCCCACCCCGATCGGCTGACCCAAGGACGCCCCGCCGACCTGGCGGGGCGTCTCGCGTTCCGGAGCCCGTGTTGGCTCGGGCGAGTCAGCTCGGGCGAAAGCGCGCGCGCGGGCGGATCATGAAGCCCGCTTCGTAT
>CALDQK010000505.1 GCA_937911525.1 uncultured bacterium | reverse complement strand
CGGCGGCTCGGGCGGCAAGGGCAAGCTCTTGACCCTGGTGCTCCTGCTGGCGGCGGCCGGCGGCGGCGTGGGCTTGGGCTTCGCGGCGACCAAGCAGCCCAAGCAGGATGAGCCGGCGGCGCCCACGACGCTCGTCTACGAGCTGCCCGAGCTGATCGTGAACCTGGCCGAGACCCGCGGCCAGCGCTACCTGAAGCTGCGGATGGCCCTCAAGCTGCGGGCCACGGGCAAGGAGCCGCCCAGCGCGGCGATCAAGAACTTCGACGAGCGCAACCCCGAGATGCGCGACGGGCTGATCCGGCTGCTCTCGGCCAAGAGCTTCGAGTCGATCGAGAGCAGCGACGCCAAGCAGCGGCTCAAGCTCGAGGTGCTGAGCGTGATCAACGACGTCGTGCTCGAGGGGTCCGCCGCCAAGGCGGAGCGGCTGTTCTTCCTCGAATTCCTGGTCCAGTGAGCGGCTCGTGAGCGGCGACAAACCACGCGAGGTCCTGACCCCCGAAGAGCTCTCGGCGCTGCTCGAGGTCGTGGGAGACGGGGGCGGCAGCGGCGGCTCCAGCGAGGGCGCGCGCAGCTTCAGCGCCAGCGCGGCGGCGGCGGAGCCCTACGACTTCCGCCACCGCTCGCGGCTGACCCAGCGCGAGCTGACCCTGCTCTCGAGCGCCATGGGCCGCGCGGCCCGCGGGCTGGGCCCGATCCTACGCAGCTTGCTGCGGGGCCCGACCAAGGTCGGAGATCCGGCCTGCAACCAGCGCCCGGCCCGGCTCTACCTGCGCGGGCTGCCCGTGCCCAGCCTGCTCTTCGTGCTCGACCTCGGCGGCGAGGGCGAGACGAAGAACCAGGGGCTGCTGGTGCTCGACCCCGGCTTCGCGGCGGCGCTCGTCGACCGCATGTTGGGGGGCTCGGGCCAGGCCGGCGGCAGCGGCCCCGGCGTCGGGCGGGCCATGCTGGCGCTGACCAAGCGGGTCGTGAACACGATCCTGGCGCCGATCGAGGAGGCCCTGAGCGACCTGCTCTCGATCTCGCTCAAGGTGACCGCGATCGAGACCGACCCCTACCTGACCCGCGCGCTGCCGCCGACCGAGCCGGTGCAGGCCTACGAGTTCGAGGTCGACGGACCCGACGAGCTCGAGGGCCTGGTGCGCCTGGTCCTGCCGGCGCGGATCCTCGCCAGCGGGATGCTCGAGACCAGCGAGCCCAACAGCGGGCCGCCTCCTGCCGAGCGCCTGCTCCAGCCCGATAACCCCGTCGCGAACCTGCCGGTCGAGGTCTCGGCCGTGCTCGGCGAGCTGCCAGTGACGGTCCAGACCCTGCTCGACCTCGAGGTCGGCGACGTGCTCTGCCTCGGCTGTCACGTCGAGGAGCCCGTCGAGGTGCGGGTGTCGGGTGAGCCCAAGTTCTTCGCCAAGGCCGGCCTGCGACGCGGGCGCTTGGTCCTCAAGTTGATCGACCACGAGGCCGATCGCGATCGCATGCAGCAAGGAGTCAACACGTGGCGGATTTCGCGCAAAATGACGCAGCTGGCGAGCTGAACGGGATGAGCAGCGTAGCGGTGCGGCGGCCTAGCCTGGCCGAGCTCGAGGCGGAGGCGCCGGCGCCGGGACGCGGGCGCAACCTCGACCTGGTGCTCGACATCTCGGTCCCGGTCACGGTCGAGCTGGGGCACACCCGGATGAAGATCGCGGACCTGCTCTCGCTCCACAGCGGCGCGGTGATCGAGCTCGACCGGCGCGCCGGCGAGCCGGTCGACCTGCTGGTCAACGGCAAGCTGATCGGCCAGGGCGAGGTCGTGGTGGTCGAGGACAGCTTCGGGATCCGGATCACAGCGATCACCGACCAGGCGGCGCGCCTGGGCTCGGTCAGCTAGCAGCACACAGAGAGAGTCCCCGTGTCGTCGGGGTGGTCGGGAGCGGTCGCAAGGGCCGCGGCGGGCCCGGTCGCTGGGAAGCGACCGGGCTCGCTCCTTGGGTGGCTGGTTCGAATTGGAGCTGGGAGTCAGGGATGGCGGGCGCTGACTTCGAAACCGCCTGGGCACCGACTCCTCAACGCAGAGACGCAAAGGCGCAGAGGGCGCCAGCGCGAAGCGAGGGCGTGACGTCGAGGCGTTGAATTGCAGCCGGAGTCCTGGCGCCCACGCCTGCGGCGCCCCGCCACCGTCGACTCACTCGACCAGCTTCTCCAGATACTCGGCGTACTCCTCCTCCAGCTCGTCCACCTTGCCGAAGGCCTCCTCGAAGTGCGCCAGGCGCTCCGCCGCGGCCGCGCCGCCCTGGACCTCCCAGCCGGCCTCGCTCGAGCGCTTCTGGATCCCCTCCAGGTAGACCAGGAAGGGCTTCTTGTACTTCTTGAACTTGCCGCGCACGAAGAGGTGGATCAGCGCCCAGGCCGAGGCGTAGGCCAGCCCCGCGTCGCCGCGGCTGATCAGGGACTGGTTGGTGCCGACCAGGTCGCGGACCGTCATGCGCTGGCTCTGCTTGGCAGCGCGCTTGAGGGTCGCGACGCGCATCGGGTTAGGCTCGCTGTGGCGCCCTTGCCAGATCCCCTCCTCCTCGAAGAGCACGGCCAGGCCCTCGACCACCCACTCCGGGTTGATGTCGGAGGGGGTCAGGAGGCCCGAGTTGTAGCAGAGTTGGTGGGTCGCCTCATGGATCGTGAGGCTGTCGTTGGCGCCCTCGAGCCACTTCTCGTTCTCCTTCTTGAGCTTCTTGATGTGGCGCATGTAGTTGAGGATGTTCTTGCTCAGCCACTTCTTCTCGCGGCTGTCCTTGGACTTCTTGCGCCGCTCCTTCAGCTCTTCGAGCTTCAGCTCGGCCTCCTCGACCCAGGCGCGCGCGCGGCGCGCGTTGGGGCCGTTGCGGGTGTCGGGGAAGTAGAGCGCGTTGGTGGCGGTGTAGTAGAAGCCGGCCGCCTGGGGGCTGATCCCGATTCCCTTGGACTTTACGTAGCGCTCGTAGTCCTCGCGGCTGCCGAACACGTAGGCGATCAGGAGGCCTTCGGGCTGGCGGAGCTGGAAGTCCTTGCGCTCGAAGAAGCGGTAGAAGCCGCGCCGTACGGTCTCGAGCATGTTGGCCGAGGTGCGGGTGAACTCCTCGTCAGCGGTCGAGATCACGACGAAGTGCTCGGTCCGCTTGATCGTGGCGTTGGCCGGCATGCCGTGGAGGAGCTCTTCGTCGCTGCCGGCGTAGCGGGGCTCCCAGGGCCGGTAGCGGCGACGAGGCGTCGGGGTCGCAGCGGCGTGGGCCGTGGGCTTGGGCTCGGGCGGGCGGACGGGGTCCGGGCGCCGGGTGGGGCGCGGGCTCGGCGAGGGCTTGGCCGAGGGCTTCGCCGTGGGCTGGCCCCCTTGCTGCTGGCTGCGGAACTTCCGCTTGCGGAGGTCGCGAGCCAGGCGGAGGGCCTGGCTGCGGTGGGCGCCCCTCAGGACCCGGGTGGTCTGGGCCAGCTCCGCGATCGCCCCGTCGAAGTCGCCCTGCTCCGCGAGCTCGTCGGCGCGCGCGCTCGCCTGCGTGATGGCGCTCGCCTGGAGGGAGTCCTCGTAGGGGGTCAGCTCCTCGCGGTGCTGGGAGCGGAGGCGCGGGCCGAGGGCCTGGGTCTTGGCGTAGGCGCCGAGGAAGTCTCCCGCCTCCTCCAGCGCCTTGGCCTCCGCTGCGGCCTTCTCGGCAGCGATCTTGGTGCGCGTCAGCTCGTCCCGCACCACGACCAA
>CALDQK010000504.1 GCA_937911525.1 uncultured bacterium | reverse complement strand
CAGCGGAGCTGCCTTCTTCGAGTTTTCCAGTTTTCACCGTTCATTGTCTCGACAGTGAGGGAGCTGTCGCTCGTGCGACAGCTCCTTCGCGTTTCGGAGATGGGAACGGAGAAAACTGGAAAACTAGAAGGCGCGGTGGCTCCTCAGCGGGGCAGCCTCCTGCGAGTCTTCCAGTTTTCACCGTTCATGTCTCGATAGAGAAGGAGCTCGGCAGGATCCCTAGCGCTTAGCGGTGCCGGCGCCGAACGCTCCCCGCGAGGCCGTCGCTCTTCTCGCTGCTCTTCTTCGTGGCCGCCTCGGAGCGGCCGAGGAAGGTCGCGAACACCGCGCCCAGCTCCTGGCCCGCGGGGCGGGCCTGGGGCGCGCCGGCGGCGTCGACCCGGGTGTAGTCGCGGCGGAAGTAGGTCGTGCCCTCGATCCGGGTGCCCGCGGGCAGCGCCTGGCTGTGGATCGCGAGGCCCTGGCCACGGAGGGTCGACTGGAAGGCCACGATCAGGCCCGCGTCGGTCGGCTCGAGGCGCACGTGGGCGTCGATCTGCGAGCCCTCGGCGATCCGGAGGCCGGACTGGATCGTCTCGCTCAGGCGGAGGTCGAAGCGGAACTCGGCGCCCGCGCGCTCGCGCCCCTCGTCGATCCGGGTCTTGAGCCGGCCGGCGGCGCGGCTGCCCGAGAGGAAGCTGTCGCGCGAGTGCTCGAGCAGGTTCGAGGCGAGGCCGAGGGGGATCTCCCAGGGGGAGCTGGCCTCGGCGGGGGTCGTCTCGAGCAGGGGCAGGAAGCGATCCTCCTTGAGGTCGGTCTGGAGGTGCTCCTGGACCTCCTTGGTCAGGCCGCTGAGGGCGCGGTAGCTGCGCTCGCTGCCGAGCTTGCCCTGGATCAGGACCGTGGCGGGGCTGGCGAGCTTCTCCTCGCCGTCGACGCGGTAGGCGGTGTAGGTGCGCAGGACCCGAGTCGCGCTCAGGGTCTCGTCCTGGAAGGTCACTCGGCTCTCGCTCAGGACCTGCTTGGGCGTCGAGGCGCCGCCCACGTAGACGTTGACCACCGAGCTGCTCGCCTCGCTGACCTGGACGGTCTGGGCGAAGGCGGCGGTGCTCAGGCTGAGCAGGAGGACGGCGCAGGGAAGGGCTCGGCTGAAGTTCATGGTGGCTTCTCGCTCTCTCTCTGCCTCCTCCTGGAACACAGGGGGTGCCCGGCCCTAACCCTTCTCGTGGCAGGGGGATGTCCGCCCGCGGACAGGTATTCCGGCCCAGGGCCTGGGACGTGGGGCGCAGATCGAACCGAGTGCTACGAAACGCCGGAGGGCGACGGTTATTCGCCGACGCTCACGTAGCGATAGGTCTCGTCGCCGTAGCTGTCCTCGTAGGCGTCGCCCGAGCTGGCGTCGACGTGGGCGCCGAGGGCGACGAGCTGCGCGCGCACGCCCTCGCTGAGGAAGTTGTAGTGCAGGTCGAGGCGCTTCAGCTGGGCCAGGGCTGGGTTGCTCAGGAGCGCCTGGCCGCCAGCGTCGGTCAGGACGCCCAGCGAGAGGTCGAGGGTCTCGAGGCGCTCCACGATCGGCGCGTCGGCGAGCGCCTCGCACACGTCGTCGGCGATCTCGGCGTTGCGCAGGCCGAGGTAGCGCAGCTTGGGGAAGGCCTTGCCCGCGAGCAGGGGCGCGAGGTCTTCGGTCTGGGCGTCGCCCTCGTAGTTGGGGGTGCCCAGCCAGAGCTCGAGGTGCTCGAGCTGCGGCAGGTCGGCGGCGCAGATCCGGCGGGCGGCTTCGCGGGGGAGCCCGCACTGGACGACGAGCGAGCGGAGGGTCTCGCTTTGGAAGGGGCTGGGCGTGGTCAGGCCGCGCACGCGCAGGTGCTCCAGCTTGGGGAAGGCCCCCGGCAGCAGGCCCCAGTCGCCTTGCTGGATCCAGGACATTTCGCACTCCTCCGAGATGATGTCCCCCAGGAAGAGCGCGCGGAGGTTGGGCAGCTTGGGCGCGACCTCCACCAGGCCCGCGACGATCGGGTCGCCGCCCTCGTGGGTGTCCTCGCCCCAAGCGCCGATCACGAGCGCCTGCAGCTCGCTGGCCTGGGGGTCGTCGGCGAGCTTGCGCAGCGCGGCGACGAAGTCCTCGACGGAGCCCTCGTCGTACTCGAAGGCGATCCGGTAGGCCGCGCCCTCGCTGGCCTCGGGCAGGCCGCCCTGCTCGCGCTCGTAGTCGACGATCTTGCGCTGCGCGAAGGTCGTGGCGTGGGAGTGGGTCGAGATCTCGCGCTCGAGCCCGGTCACGTCGTCTGCCATGGGGTCCTCCTCCCGAGGGTGAGGCGGGACGATACCCAGGTGGGCGAGCGGGCTGCCAGGGGCTTGCGGCGCGCCTTCGCGAGGAGTAGACACGGGCCCATGAGCGAGGCCCCATGAGCGATCGCGACTGGCGGGTCTGGGAGCGGCGGCTGCGCGCCGCGCCAGGCGATCAGGACGTGCTCCAGGCGGCGATCGCGGCGCGGCGCCGGTCTCAGCTGCCGGTGCCGGCCTGGATGCTCCGCCA
>CALDQK010000503.1 GCA_937911525.1 uncultured bacterium | reverse complement strand
GCCCGAGGATCTCGTCGCGGAGCAGGTTCGTGACCGGCACCTCGGCGGTCGGAATCAGGAACATGTTGTCGGCTTCGCAGCAATACATGTCATCGCGGAACTTCGGCAGCTGGCCGGTGCCGCGCATGGTGTCCTCATTGACGAGGTAGGGCGGCCAGACCTCGGTGTAGCCATGCTCCTCGGTGTGGAGCTCGAGTGCCTCGGCGTGGAGCGCATCCCGCGCGAGGGCGGCCTCGTCTTCATGTGGAACCAGGAGTCGCATCTCGACCACCTGGTGCTTGCGGCGGTCATGCCGCGACCCGTCTTCTCCCTCTACAACAACGAGGTTCGCCGCGTTCCCGTGTATGGAGAGTACCTGCGGCGCACCGGTCACGTGTGGGTCGATCGTAACGACGAGTCGCAGTGGCGACCAGCGGTGGCCGCCGCAGCCGCGCGTGTGAGCGCGGGCGAATGCGTTCTCGTCAGCCCCGAGGGGACGCGAAGCCCCGACGGCAAGCTCTTGCCGATGAAGCGCGGAGCGTTCCTGCTGGCTGAGGCCGCCGATCGCCCGATCGTCCTCGTCACCCTGATCGGGGGGCATCAGCGACTACCGCGCGGCGCGGCCGTCGTCCGACGTGGTCGCCTGCGCGCGGTGTTCTCGGACCCGATCCCACGCCCGCAGGGCGACCTCGAGGAGTGGAAGCTAGCCGTGACCCACGGTTTCGATGAATGCAAACACCGATATGCCATGCAGTGAGCTCGACGCTGGCTCCATTCGTGTCCCTGCAGAGCGCTCGTAACCACGCGGCCAGAACCCACGCGTGACAGAGGTCGAGCTCCTCATCGTTGGTCGCATGGACAAGGCATGGAGGTTTCATGGCTTGACATAGGGTTCTGTTTACATCACGCTCTTGGTCGGATGACCAAGGAAGCGCTCAGGACCTTCGACGAAGCCGGGCTCCTCGATACCGCCGCTCGGCTGTTCCGGCAGAAGGGGTTTGCGGCCACGACGCTCCGGGAGATCGCGCAGGCGGCAGGCGTTCTGCCCGGCAGCATCCACTATCGGTATCCGGCCAAGGAGGCGCTCCTCGTCGCGCTCATGGACCGGGCCATCGAGCGGGCGATCGCCGCGGTTCGGACCGCTGCCGCCCAGAGCTCCGACCCCACCGAGCGGGTCCGCTTGGGGCTCCGCGCTCACCTGCATCTGCTGCTCTCCGGAGACGACGGGGTCTACGTCCTTCTGTACGACTGGCGTTCTCTCACGGGGCGGGCGCGCGATGAGATCGTCCGCCTCCGCGATCGCTACGAGGCCTTCTGGGACGGGATGCTCTACGAGGCAGCCGGCGCGGGCCGCCTCCGGCCAGGGGTCGATCTCAAGCTCGTTCGGCTGTTCGGGTTCGGCGCCGCGAACTGGGTCGCGACCTGGTACTCGCCAGATGGCGACCGCACCCCAGAGCAGATCGCCGACGTCTTCTGGTCGTACATGGCGCTCGGCCTTCTCTCGGACGATCAGCGTGCCGTCACGCCGGCGAACATGCCGGCGCCCGAGCCCCCGTCACCCCCGTCACCATCGCCCGAGGAGGGCCGATAGATGCGACTCAACAAGATCCTCGTGAACCTCGGCGAGGGAGCCAACCTGGCGCGCGACGTGGGCAGCCGCGGCGACTTGCGCGCGCTGGCCTCGATGCTGGGACCCGCGTTCCGCGGCCTCGTCCTGCAGCGCGGCAAGGGAGAGGCGCTGACCTCGATGAAGCTCGACTACGCGGCGGCGTTCGACTGGCGCTATCGACGCGAGTTCCCGGCGATGGCGAGGCTCTACGAGGCCGCCAAGACGTCGCAATGGAACGCATCGACGGACATCGACTGGTCGCGGACGGTCGATCCCGACGATGCGGAACGACCTCTCTTGCCAGACTCGTTCCTGCCGATGGCCGAGCTTCCTGGCTTCAAGAACGCGACGCCGGCGGAGCGGAACAAGCAGGTGCACTCGCTGCTCGCGTGGCTCCTCTCCCAGTTCCTCCACGGCGAGCAGGGCGCGCTCTTCGCGGCAGCCCAGGTGACGGAGGCGGTGCCGTGGCTCGACGCCAAGCTCTACGGGAGCACCCAGGTGGTCGACGAGGGGCGTCACGTCGAGGTCTTCCACACGTACCTCACGCAGAAGCTCGGGAAGCTCTACGACATCAACGACAACCTCTACGTCATCATCGATGCGTTGATGACCGATTCTCGGTGGGACGTGAAGTTCCTCGGGATGCAGATCATGATCGAGGGGCTCGCGCTCGGCGCGTTCGGGACCATCCGGCAGCTCACGGGCGACCCGCTCCTCAAGGACATCCTCAGGTATGTCATCACGGACGAAGCCCGCCACGTCCACTATGGGGTCCTGGCGCTCCGCAACCTATACACGCACGAGCTGTCCGAGAAGGAGCGCCGCGAACGGGAGGACTGGGCGTTCGAGGTCGCGCTGCTTCTCCGCAACCGGTTCCTCGTGCACGAGTTCTACGACGAGTTTTACGCGCACGCGATGCCCCGCGCCCGCTGGAACCAGACCGTGACCGACTCCGGGATGATGGTCTTCTTCAGGAAGACGATGTTCAAGCGCATCATCCCCAACCTGAAGCGCATCGGCCTCTTGAGCGACCGCGTGCGATCTCGCTACGAACAGGCCGGGCTCCTCGGATTCGAGCATGGCAAGGCGGCGCCGGAGCTCACAGCCGAGGATCTCCTGGATGACCGATGAAGCGGAGGCAGGCTTGAATCGAGGATCGAGCGGTACGTTGGCGTCGACGTCGGAGGTTGGGTGGACGCCCATCGATCCGCTCGAGTCCGTCGGGACCGGTCGTTCCTTCGTGTCGGGTGAGCCGAGCGGTGACCGCTTGCGCGTGCGCTACTACCGACGGGAGCGAGACGGGGTGCTCGTCGGGAGGATCTGGTTCGGTCCGGGTGCCGAGGGACCACCTGGACATGCACACGGTGGCAGCATGGCTGCCGTGCTGGACGAGGCGATGGGGGCCGGCGCCTGGCTGGCCGGGCACGCGGTCGTAGCAGCCAAGCTGACCATCAACTTCCGGCGGATGCTCCCGCTGGAGAACGAGGTGCTGCTCGAGACCTGGGTGGAGCGAGTGGACGGCAAGAAGGTGATGACGCGCGGGCGCCTTTTCGATCGGGAGGGCGAACCCTACGCCGAAGGCGAAGGGCTCTTCATCATGATCGGGGGCGAGCGCTTCGGCACGCTGCTCGAGCGCGCCTCGAAGACGCTCGACAAGGCGCTCGGGAAGCCCACCAAGAAGCGCGAGCCCGGCGATGTCTGACGACAGCGTCCCGATGCCGTCGCCGGACTCGTGTCTCGCGCCCACTCGATACGTCGAGTCCACGCATCCGGCCATCGTCGGCCTGGTCGACCGACTTCGCGTCCGCGAGCTCGCGCCCCCAGCCCGCGCGGCCACGCTGTTTCGGTTCGTCCGGGACGAGATCCGTTACGAGTTCATGGCGAAGCTCACGCCGGAGGAGTACCTCGCCTCGCACGTGTTGCAAGAGGCGAGGGGGTTCTGCGTGCAGAAGGCGGTGCTCCTCTGCGCCCTGTCGCGTGCCGCCGAGGTGCCGTGCGCGATCGTGCTGAGCGACCTGCTCGATCAGAGCCTGTCCCCGAAGATCGCGAGAGCCCTCGGGACCAACGTGATGTTCCACCACGGCCTGAACGCTTTCTACCTCGAGGGGCGTTGGCTGAAGCTCGACGCGAGCTTGTCGCCCGACGTCACGACGAGGAAGGGGTATCGCGTCGTGGACTTCGACGGCACCC
>CALDQK010000502.1 GCA_937911525.1 uncultured bacterium | reverse complement strand
TCGCCGGTGGGGAGCCGCGTGGCGAGCCGCCAGGCGACCCAGGTCGCCATGCCGAGGGCCAGGTAGTAGAGGACCGCCAAGGGGATCCCCCCGTCCAGGATCCAGCCGGTCAGCTGGACCTCGACGTAGATCGGGGGGCTGCTGTTGCGGTCGCCGAAGTAGGCGTACATCTGCCCCCAGCGGGCCATCCCGGCGCCGAGGGGATACTTGGGGATGATCTTGACGAAGGTCTCCTCGAGGAAATACCCGCGCTCGTAGGCCAGCTCGCCCGGGTCGTCCTCGACCAGGGTCCGCAGCCGGCGGGTGGCCGAGTCGCCGCCCACCGAGACCGCCCAGGCGAAGGAGCCGAGGGCCAGGGCTTGCCCGATCACGAACACGATCACGAGCCGCTTGAGCTGGCCGCGCAGACCCAGGATCCCGACGAAGACCGCCACCGCGGCGATCGTCATCAGGAAGCGCGAGCGCGACTGGGCCAGGTAGAGGCAGAACATGCCCAGCGCGATCCCGAGCCCGCCCAGGGTCTTGGTCTTGCGGGTCCGCCCCGCGACCAGGAAGCAGGTCCCGAGCAGCACGGCGTAGAAGCCCGAGGTCGCCGCGCCCCCGGGGCTGTCGGTCAGGCCCATCGGACGCAGGACCCGCTCGCCGCTCGCGAGCCGGATCTCGTGCTGGTAGCTCCCTTCGAAGGCGAGGGCCGGCTGGTACTCGCCGGGATAGGTGGCCTGGAGCACGCCGAAGAAGGAGCTGAGCGCGTGGAAGGCGAGCAGGATCAAGAGCACCCGCCGCAGCCCATCGACCTCGCAGCGGCAGTAGGCGACCCACAGCAGGGGGCCGAGGATCGAGACATACATCGCGATCTGGGCCAGGGCCGACTTGACCGAGTTGGTCTCGGGGTGGAGGAGGGAGAGCAGGAGCAGGGCGAGCACCGCCGCCACGGGGCGGGTGGCGGGGTGGAGCTTCTCTCCCCCGCGCCGGGTCGCGAGCAGATAGACCAGGACCACGCCGCTCGAGCCGAAGGAGCCCGCGCGGAAGAGCTTGCGCAAGGGCGCCAGGTAGGGGATCAGCATTCCGATCTGGCAGGCCAGCTGAAACACGATCAGGCGCTCGGGGATCGTCGAGAACCACGGCCCGAGCAGGCTCTGCAGCGTGCGTCGGAAGGCGCCGACGGTCGCTCTCTGCGTCGGGACCGCGACGTCGCTCATGAGCGCGCCCCGGCGAGCACTCGCTCGTAGAGCTCCGCGCAGGCGCGGGCCATGACCCCCTGGCTGAAGCGCTCGGCCGCGCGGGCGCGCCCGCCCGCTCCCAGGCGCTGGGCCAGCTTGGGCTCGCGCAGCAGGCGGCGGGCGGCGCCGGCCAGGGCGCGCGCGTCGCCGAGCGGGACCGTCAGCCCGGCCTCGTCGTGGGGGCACACCCAGGGCACGCCGGAGCCGGGGATCTCGGTGTTGATCACCGGGCAGCCGCTCGCCATGGCCTCGACCTGGGCCAGGCCGAAGGCCTCGCTGCGGGCGTTGCCCGGGAACAAGAGGGCCGCGGAGACGCGGTAGGCCGCCCGCAGGACCTCGTCGCGGACCGAGCCCAGGAAGGCCACCCGCGCGCTGATCCCCAGCGCTTCGGCGCGCTGGCGCAGCTCGGCCTCGGCGGGGCCCTGGCCCACGATCAGGAGCGTGCCGGGCAGCTCGCGGAAGGCCTCGAGCGCCAGCGCGTGGCCCTTGTAGTAGACGAGGCGCCCGACCATCAGCCAGCGCGGGGCGCGGAAGCGCGCCTCGAGGAGCTCCACCTCGCGGGCCAGGGTCGCGCTCTGGGCCTGGAAGGGGGCCAGGTCAATCCCGAAGGGGAGGACCTCGGTCTTGGCCCGGAAGCGCTGCAGGAGCGCCGAGCCCTCGACGTAGCGCGGAGAGGTCGCGAGCACCCGGGCGGCGCGGCGATAGAGCACCTCGTCCAGGGGGCGCAGGGCGTGGCGGAGCACGCGCTGGCGCAGCACGTCCGAGTGGTGGGTGATCACGAGGGGCGGCGCCTGGGGCAGGCTGGCCAGGGCGAAGCCCATGGCGGGGTTGGGGACGTGCAGGTGGAGCAGGTCCGCCTCGCGCGCCAGGCGGCGCAGCAGGAGCGGCAGGCGCGGGCACACGTCCAGGCGGGCCACGTTGGCGACGCGTCCGACGCGCTCGACGCGGACCGGCCCGTCCCGCTCGCTCACGCTGCGGGTCCGCGCGCCCGCGCGCCACACCACGTCGCCTCCGCCGGCGGCGTGGTTGACGACCAGGGCCGTCGTCTCGACCCCCTCGGCGCTCAGGCCGTGCGCCAGGGCGTGGAGGTGGGTCTCGATCCCGCCTCGGTGGGGGGGGTAGTACTTGCCCAGGTGGAGGACCCTCACGGGAGCAGCCGCTCCTTGGCCCAGGCCAGGGTGCGCTCGGCCAGGAGCTCGTGCCCGCGCCCGTTGGGGTGCGAGTAGTCCCCGTAGAGCTCCTCGGCGCGCGCCGGGCGCAGCGCGGCGTCTCCGTCGAGGAAGGTCACCCCCTCCTCGGCGCAGAGGGCCGCCAGGGCGTCGCGGTAGGCCGGGTCGTCGCTCTGGAGGGACTGCTCGAGGGGCACGTAGAGGAGCGCGAAGGAGAGCGAGCGCTCGCGGCAGGCCTGGGCCATGCCGGCCAGGTGCGCGCGGAAGGCCCGGCGGTGCGAGGTCGCGCTCAGCATCAGCGAGCGCAGGGCCTCGGTGTAGCTGGAGGGGCGGCTGGGCGGGCGCTCGCTGCCCTGCGCGCTCGGGGCCGGGGCCGGGCTCGACCCCAGGCGCGCCAGGCGATCGCGCAGGAACACGGCCAGCGCGCTGCGGCGGAGCAGGCGCTTGTAGGCGGGCGCGGGGAGGTCGTAGCGGCGCAGCGCGCCGGGGAGGTGCAGGCGCGCGCTGGCGAAGGTGGCGTTGATCAGGTCGTTCTCGTGGAACACGTAGACCACGCCCGCCAGCCCCTCGAAGTCCAGGGCCTGCTCGCGCAGGGTCGCGGCGATCATGTGCGCGTTGTAGCCGGGGACGCCGAAGTTGAGCGCGCGCCAGCCGCCGCCCAGGCCGGCCTCGACCCGGGCGCAGAGGTTCTCGGGGCCGCTGGCGAAGAACCCGTAGCACACCGAGTCCCCCACGAAGGCCAGCCGGCGCTCGCCCGCTGGCGCCTCGGGCGTCGCGCTCCCCTGCGGCGTGCCGAGGGGGCCGTGCACGAAGGCGGACCCGCCCATGGAGTAGCGCAGGTCGGGAGCAGGCACGTAGTAGCGATCGGGGTTGGGACCCGCCACGAACCATCCCTGGGGGTGGAGTGGGACCAGGGAGCGGACGGCGAGCTCGCCCGCGACACCGACCAGGAGCGGCGCGGCCAGCAGGAGGGCGAGCCGGAAGCGGCGCCGGACGCGCGCGCGTCGCTCAGGGCGCGCTGGGCTCGCTGGCGGGGGGCTGGCTGGGCTGTTGGCTGGGCCGTTCACCGGGCTGACCAGCTTCCTTTCGCGCTGCGATCTGCTCCAGGGTGACAGAGAGAGGTCCAATGAGGTAGCGGTGTAGATCCAAGAGGGAGGGGAGGGGGGAGTCGGCGTCGTGGCTGTGCTGGAACACCAGGACGCCGAGCCGGCCCGAGCCGTGGGGGAGGGGGAAGCGGAGCCGGACCTCGGGCTGGGTGGGGTCGGGCTGCTTGGGGCTCGAGAAGAGCCACACCAGGCCCCCTTCGGCGTGCTCCTCCCGGAAGCGCTCGGCCACCGAGTTGCGCGCCTCGAGGTGGCGGGGCGGCGAGAGGAGCGCGTCGCCGCGCGGGGTCAGCAAGAGGGCGACGAAGTCGAAGCCCGCCTCCACGACGGCCTCGCGCAGGGCGATCGCGATCGGGTCGAGGGCCAGGTCGACCTCGCCGCTCTCCTCGCGCACGCGGTTGCCGGCCCGCGCGACCGCCAGCACGCGCGGCAGGCCGCGGCGAGGCTTGCGCAGCGCCTGCAGGAAGCGGTCGCCGAGCAGCGAGAGCTCCATGTAGCGCAGGTAGCGCAGGCCGAGGCCCGCGATCGCGACGAAGAACACGAAGCTGGCCAGCGCGCCGCCGACGCGCCAAATGCGGGACACGAAGGCCGCGGCCGAGAAGCTGAGGCTGACCCCGCCCAGGAGCGCCACGGTTCGGCCGACCCCGAGCCCCTTCTTGAGCAGGACGTGGTGAATGTGGCTCTGGTCGCCCTCGAAGAAGGGCTTGCCGCTCACGTAGCGGCGCGCCAGCGTCAGCAGCGTCTCGCAGATCGGCAGCGCGCAGATCATGAGCGGCGCGTGGAGCGCGATCGCGTGGTTGGGGTTGCGCGAGACCTTGAGGCTCCAGGCGGCGACCGTGAAGCCCACGACCAGGCTGCCCGAGTCGCCCGGGAAGATCTTGGCCGGCCTCCAGTTGTAGGGCAGGAAGCCGAGCAGGCCGCCCGCGAGGGCCAGCGCCAGGGCCGGGGTCCCAACCATTTGCTGGTGCAGACCGAGGACGGCGCAGCCGATCAGGGCCGCGGCGCCCACGCTCGCGAGCAAGCCGTCGACGCCGTCGATCAGGTTGAAGGCGTTGGTGACGCCGACCAGCCACAGCAGGGTCACGGGGAGGGCCAGGGGGCCGAGGACCAAGGGGCCCCAGGGGGTGGCCACGGCGTCGATCACGTAGCCGGCCCCGATCACGGCCGTGGCGGCGATCGCCTCGACCAGCAGGCGGGCCGTGGGGCTCAAGCCGCGAATGTCGTCCAGGAGCCCGACCAGGAACACCAGCAGGCAGGGGGCGAAGAAGCCGCGCAGCTCGGGCGCGAGCAGGGCCAGCTCGAGGGCCTCGGGCCCCTCGAGGGCCGCGAAGCAGAGCGCTCCTCCCAGGAGCCCCGAGAAGATCGCGACCCCGCCCGCGCGCGGGATCGGTGACTCGTGCAGGTGGCGACCGCCAGGCTGGGCCAGCCAGCCCAGCCGGTGGGCGAGCCGGATCACCAAGGGCGTGGAGATCGCGCTGCAGAGCGCGCCGCCGAGGAGGGCAGCCAGCAGCAGGAGGGAGGTGGACACGAAGAGCCTCGAACCCCGAGCGTACGTCGCGGGTCGGGAGTGTCCAAGCGTGCGCAGAGTTTTGTGGCAGTTGGTCGCTCAGCGAGCAGCGTGGGCCTCGACGGCGCGCAGGAGCTCGCGCGAATCAATGGGCTTGCTAAGGAGGCAGGTCACGTTGTGCGCAGCCAGCGCGTCGGGGCTCAGCTCGCCGCTGAGGCCCGAGATCAGGACCACGGGAAGGTCGGCGCGCAGGTCCCCGACCGCGGTCGCGAGCTCCAGGCCGCTCAGCCCAGGCATCGAGTTATCGCTGAGCACGAGGTCGAAGGTCTGGGGGTTCCCCGACAAGAGCTTCAGCGCCTGCTCGGGCTCGCCCAGAGCAGTGACATCGCAACCGCCCCGCTCGAGCAGGGTGGCTAGCAGACACCGAACCTCGGGCTCGTCGTCGACGAGCAGGACGCGCACCCCGAGCGCGGCGGCTGCGCTCGAATCCGCGGCCTGCTGGGGAAGGGGGTCGGCGCTGGCACGGAGCAGGACTTTGAAGGTCGTCCCCTGGTCTGGCTGGCTCTCGACCTCGATCGTGCCTGCGAAGGCCTGGACGACTCCGTGCACGACCGAGAGGCCGAGCCCCGTGCCCCTCGGCTTGCCACGAGTGAAGAAGGGCTCGAACAGACGCGGGAGGTCCTCCGACGGGACTCCGTGTCCGTTGTCGCTCACCCAGAGCTCGACACTGTCCTTAGCGTGGCGCAGGCCGATCTCGACCCGCCCGCCTTCGCGCGGGAGCGCATCGATCGCGTTGACGAGCAGGTTGAGTACGAGCTGGTGCAGGCGCCCCGCTTCGGCCTCGGCCGGCGGGCAATCCGGGGAGAGGTCCAGCACCAGCTCAACGTCGCGCAGCCACTCGGCCTGCTCCTCGCAGACGTCACGGACGACGCCCGCGACATCAACCGGCTCCAGGTCGACCTGGCCGCTGCGGGCGAAGGTCAGCACCTGCTGGGTCAGGGAGGCGGCGCGCTCGCTCGCGCGTTCGATGCTGTGGATCAGCTTGCCGAGCGAGGGGTCGAGGTCCTGGAGGCGCGCCAGCTCGCAGGAGGCGAGCACGACGCTGAGCATGTTGTTGAGGTCGTGCGCGATCCCTCCGGCCAGGCGCCCCAGCCCTCCCAGCCGCTCGGCGAGGGCGAGCCGCTTCGCCAGCGCGTGTCGCTCGAGGAACAAGCCCAGCGTCAGCGCCAGCGTCTCGAGGGCGTGCCGCTCTTGAGGCTCGAGCGAGCGGCTCCGTACGATCTGCAGGGAGCCTTGGTCGTGGGAGAGAGGGAAGGCGTCTCCCGCCTCGTGGTCGTGAGAGTGTTCGGCGGGGCTCTGCGCGAGCAGGGGGGGCTTGGCCGCGCCCGAGGGGCCCCACAGCGCGCAGTGCTCGGCGCCCAGCACACGCCTCAGCGTGCTCAGAGCCGCGCCGAGGTCGCCCTCGGTCAGGGTGCGCAGCACTTCAGCTTCGAGTGCGAGCCGCTCGGCTTCGAACTGCAGGCGTTGGATGGGGCGAGCCATGAGCCTTCTGATCGCCAGCGTGGCCAGCGCGAGGAGCAAGGCGACGCAGGCCAAGAAGAGGAGGGACCTCACGCGCAGCTGCCGCAGGGGACCGAGGGCGCGGTCCTCCGGCAGGAGCAGGGTCAGGGTCCAAGCCATGCCCAGCTCGTGGGACTCGACCAGGTAGGTGCTCTCGCCGAGCTGGAGTCGATCGGGGGATGGGGTGCGCGTGAGGGGGGTGAGCGCGGTCTCAGCAGAGGAGGCGCCCTGGGGCGGGTCGTAAGCGTGGACCATTCTCCCGGTCTCGTCCCACAGCACGGCCAGACCGCCCAGGGGCCGGAGCTTCCGGACGCGCTCGAAGAGCGCGGTCAGCTGAAGGGTCGCTCCCAAGGAGGCGACGTGCTGGCCAGCCTCCGAGCGGACGGGGACCAGGAGGAGCACGATTGGGCGACCCGTGTCTCGGCTGACGATGGCGTGGGTGGTGACGGCCTCACCCTTGCGCGAGGCCGGGAAGTAGTAGCGGTCACTGACGTTGAAGCGCACGCCGCTGGCAGAGAGCACGTTCCCAGCGAGATCATTGTGGTAGAGCTCCTCGAGCGGACCTGAGAGACCCGGACGCACCTCGGCCAACCACGCGGCCACCTCCTCCGGGCGGCCGCGGGCGCGGGGATCGGCGGCCAGGGTCTCGAGCTGTGTCTGCGCCCGCCTGAACAGGCGTCGGAAGCGAGCGCCCTCGCGCTCCAGGTTCAGCTCTGCGAGGGAGCGAGACGCGTCCAGAGCCCAGCGCTCACCGACCCGACCGAGCAGCGCGTAAACCAGGACCAGGGCGGCCAGCAGTGGAGCAAGTGAGAGCAGGCTGAGGCGCAGCAGGAGCCCGCGCGTTGTGTCGACGGGTTCAACGCTCATTCCGCGCGACCCTACACGGCGCCCGGGAGGGGCTCAACGTCTCCCTGGCGGCTCTCGCTGAGGGCCGGCCGGGGTGTCGTCCCTTGGTGGCTCGCGTCGGGCGCCCGCCTGATCCGCAGGAGCGGCGCTCTCCTTGGCCTCCTTGGCCTCCTTGGCCTCCTTGGCCTCCTTGGCCTCCTTGGCCTCCTTGGCC
>CALDQK010000501.1 GCA_937911525.1 uncultured bacterium | reverse complement strand
GTCTGGGGCGTGGTCAGGCCGAGGCGCGCCCGCCAGGTGTCGAGCTCGGCCCGCTCGTCGGGGCCGACCTCGCCGTCGCACACGGCCAGCCAGGCGAGGATCCGGTAGATCCGCTCCCGCCCGCTGGGTGAGATCAGCTCGGCCCCGGGGCTGCTGTCCGGCGCCTGCTCGACCTGCTCCTCCAGCGAGAGCACCGTCGACTCGACGTCGGCGCGCACGCGTCGCCAGTCGTCGCGCGGACCGCGCCGGTGGACCTCGAGCGTGTAGCCGCACCAGCCGATCAAGAAGCTGACCCCGTAGTGGCGCGACGAGACGAAGTCGCCCAGCGTGCCCTTGAGCCGACCCAGCCGGAGCGGGCGCAGGTGGCTGGCGCCCGGCAGGAGGCTGCGCAGGGCCGCGTCCGAGGTGTCCTCGCCCGGGTGCAGCGTCACCCACAGCTCGTGCCAGCGCTCGCCGAAGCCGACCCGCCGGAAGCGCTTGCCTTCGCCGCGAGGCGCCTCGCCGCGCTCCAGGAAGCCGAGCGGCAGGAAGAAGCTGACCCCGCCGGCCTGGCTGCGCCCGCGCGGCACGCGCAGCGCTGAGGGCTCGTCGAGCAGGACCGAGAGTCGGGCCAGCACCTCGCGCACCTGCGAGAGCGGGTGATCGGGGAAGAGCAGGTCGTAGCTCTCTTCGTCCGCCAGGCTGCGCAGGGTCAGGTCGACCGGCAGCGGGTCGAGCTCGCTCGACTCGGGCGGGAGCTCGGCGTAGACGTAGCCGTAGGGGTCGCGGCTCCAGCCGCCCGGCCGCTCTCCCGAGAAGCGCTCCGCCGTGACCGCGCGCTCCCGCTCGCCCGTCTCGCCTCCCTCGTGCGCGACCAACTCCAGCTCGACGCGCCCGCGCGCGGTCGGGATCAAGAGGTGCCCGCGGTAGGTGTGCCCGCGCCCGACCCGGCGCTGGGGCTCCTTGGTCACGCCCTCGACCGCGCCGAGGTCCGGCCGCAGCTCGCACTCGACCAGGCCACCGCCGCGCTCGGCGGCGCAGAGGCGGAGGTCGTGGCGGAAGTCCTCCAGCAGGAAGGGGTCGACCATCAGCGGCTCGTCGCTCGCGCTGAGGGTCAGCGCCAGGTTGCCGGAGAGCTGCCAGGAGACGGAGCGCTCGGCCTCGAGCAGGAGCTGCCAGGAGTCAGCCGACTCGAGCCGGACGCCGCAGGTCTCCCAGGCCTTCTCCACCCCTGCTCCTGACTCAGCGACGGCGACGGATCCGACGCCGCTTGCGGGGCGCGACGCCGCGCCGCTTCTTGCGCGCCTTGGGCGCCCGCGGCCGCTCGTCGCTCTCGTCGTCGTCCTCCTCGTCTTCGTCCTCGTCGTCCTCGTCGACTTCGGACTCGTCCGAGAGGTCCTCCTCCGACTCGTCTTCGTCCTCGGACTCGGACTGCCCCTCGGGCAAGACCTGGAGCCGCATCGAAGCGGTGCGGATCACCTCGACCCGCATGCTGGGGGTGCGGATCCCCTGCAGCGCGAGGTGGGCGTATTCCCGCACCTCGGTCGAGGCGTCCTCGATCGCCTCGAGCAGCGCGGGGACCGAGGCTCGCGCGTCCTGGCCGAGGTGCATCAGCACCATGCAGGCACCGACCCGCACGAACTCGCGCTCGTCCTGGGCCACGACCTCCGCCATGCGCCCGGCGAGCTTCCCCTTGTCCTTGGCCAGGTCCAGCATGGCCATCACGGCCGCCAGGCCCACGCGGGGGTCGCTGTCGCCCAGCGCCGGGATCAGCGCCTCCTCGGCGCGCAGGGGGTAGCCCTTGAGCGCGCCCAGGGTCTCGACCAGCGCCGCGCGCACGCCCGCGTCCTCGTCGTCCAGAGCCTCGCCGAGCTTCTTGCTCGCCTTGGCCACCGCCTTGGAGTCCTCGCCCCGCGCCAGCTCCGCCAGCCCTCGGGCCGCCGCCACGCGCAAGGCCGGGTCCTCGTGGCGCAGCACCCGCAGGAGCGTCCTTGCCGCCCCCCGCCAGAGCCTCGAGCGCCTTCTCCTGCAGCTCGGGGGCGTCGTCCGCCGAGGCCACCACGAGCATCAGGTGCACGCCATCGGCGCCCAACTTCTCGAGCACGGTCAGGGCGGCGCTGGCCGCCTTCTCGCGCCCGGGGTCGAGGAGGGCCTCCATGGCCTCCAGCGTCTCGGCGTCGTCGCCCGGCGGGATCGAGCGCAGGACCTTGGCCGCCTTGCGGCGCAGGCGCTTGTCGTCGAGCACGTCCAGCAGCCCGGGCCAAGCCAGGGGCCCGATCCGCTTGAGCGCCTTGGCGCACACGCCCGAGAGGCTCTTGTCGTCTTCGTCGTCGCCGGCGAGCGCCTCGACGAGGGCGGGCACCGCCTCGACCGCGCCGGGGCCGATCTTGCCCAGGGCCCGCGCCGCCCGCAGGCGGACCGCGTCGCTCTCGTCCCCGAGCAGGCCACCCAGGGCGCCAGCCGCAGCAGCCGCCCCCGGGCCGAGCTTGCCGAGCAGGTGCACGGCCGCCTCGCGCTTGCGCGCCGAGGAGCTGCCGAGGTCCTTCTTCAGCTGCGCGAGGCTGCGCCCCGCGACCTCGCCCTTGCCGACGGCCGAGGGCTCGCTGTCGATCCCGAAGGCCCCCGAGGAGACCCGCCCGAGGTCGTCGCTGACCGCGTCGCTGGTCTCGGCCCGCTTCTTCCGCTTGCGCTTGGCGACCCGCGCCTCGGACTCCTCCTCGGCCTCGTCCTCCTCGGCCTCGTCCTCCTCGCGCTGCTTGTGCTTGCGCTTGCGCCGCTTGCGCTTGGCCGCCTCCTCGTCGCGCTCGCCCTGGCACTTGCGCTTCTTCTGGCGCGCCTTGGGCGAGGGGGCCTCCTCCTCGTCCGACTCCGCGGCCGGCGAGGGCTCCTTGGCGGGACGCTTCTTCTTGCGCTTCTTGCGCGGGCTTCCGCTCATAGGGGATCGAGTCTCGCACAGGGCAAGAGCCCCTGCGACCGATCGCCGCCCCCTGGCGACCGAGGGTCGCGATAGCCTTTACTCAACCCTTGGCCCCCGTGAGGACCCGACTCGTGGACGACGTGCTCTTCCTGTCCCGGATCCAGTTCGCCCTCACGATCATGTTCCATTACCTCTTCCCGCCGCTCACGATCGGGCTAGGGGTGATCCTCGTCTACCTGGACGGCATGTGGTGGCGGACGGGTGAGGAGGTCTACGAGCAGGCCGCCCGCTTCTGGACCCGCGTGTTCGCGCTCAACTTCGCGATCGGCGTCGCCAGCGGGATCGTGATGGAGTTCGAGTTCGGCACCAACTGGGCGACCTACTCGCGCTTCGTGGGCGACGTGTTCGGCTCGGCCCTCGCCGCCGAGGGGATCTTCGCCTTCTTCCTCGAGTCCGGCTTCCTAGCCGTGCTGGTGTTCGGCTGGAACCGCGTCAGCCGCGGCTTCCACTTCTTCGCCACCTGCATGGTGGCCATGGGCTCCTTCTTCAGCTCGATCTGGATCGTGATCGCCAACTCCTGGCAACAGACGCCGGCGGGGCATCACATCGTGCCCATGCTGCGCGACGGGAAGCCCTGGATCGTCGACGGCGAGGTCATGCGCCGGGCGGAGATCACCTCCTTCTGGGACATGGTGTTCAACCCCAGCTCGATCGAGCGCCTGATCCACGTGTGGCTCGGCTGCTTGATCGTGGGCTCCTTCTTCGTGCTCAGCGTGTCCGCCTACTACCTGCTGCGGAAGCGCCACACCGAGTTCGCCCAGCGCTCCTTCAAGGGCGCCCTGGTCCTGGGCACGCTCTCCTCGCTGGCCGTGCTGGTCTCGGGCCACAGCCAGGCCAACAACGTCTATCGGACCCAGCCCGCCAAGCTGGCCGCCTTCGAGGGCCACTACCAGACGGGCCCCGGCAACGCGGCGCTGTTCGGGATCCCCGACGACGAGCGCGAGGAGCTGCGCTTCGCGCTCGAGGCCCCAGGCGCGCTCTCCTTCCTGCTCTTCGGCGACTTCGAACAGGAGGTGGTCGGGCTGGACCGCTTCCGCCCCGAGGACCGGCCCTCGGTCGCGATCCCCTTCGTGAGCTACCACCTGATGGTCGGCTGCGGGACCTTCCTGATCGGGCTCTCGCTGCTGGGGTGCTTCCTGCTCTGGCGAGGGACGCTCTACGAGCAGCGCTGGGTGCTCTGCCTGTTCGTGGCCGGGATCGTGCCGGCGCTCGTCGCCAACCACTCGGGCTGGGTCGCGGCCGAGACCGGGCGCCAGCCCTGGATCGTGCACCCGCCGATCCCGCGCGACGCGAGCGGCGAGCTGCTGCTGGGGCCGGACGGGAAGGTCCACTACGCCGAAGAGGAGGCCCTGCGCACGAGCGAGGGCGTGAGCAAGGCGATCGCGGCCGACCAGGTGCTCGGGTCGCTGGTGTTGTTCGGGCTGATCTATCTGCTCCTGTTCGCGGTGTGGATCTTCGTGCTGAACGAGAAGATCCAGCACGGCCCCGAGCCCTTGGCGAGCGAGCGCGAGGGCGGCGCTGGGGCGGGGGGCGTCGCGGAGGGCTTCCTGGCGACGGCCGGGGAGCGGGCGCTGCCGGGGGGCGGCGCGGCGTTGGCGGGGGCACGGGACGTGGCTGGAGAGGGGGAGACCGGCGCCGAGTCCGAGACCGACGCTGGAGAGCCGACGACCGAGACCGACGACCGAGGCCCGACCACCGAGACCGAGACCGACGACCGAGGCCCAACCACCGAGA
>CALDQK010000500.1 GCA_937911525.1 uncultured bacterium | reverse complement strand
GGGGGGGGGGGGGGGGGGGGGGGGGGGGGGTCGCGGGCTGGGCGGGGCTCGCCAGGTGGCGCTCGAGGGCGGCGCCGTAGATCCGGTAGCCCTCGCTGTTGAAGTGCAGCCCGTCTTGACTGAGCTCCTGGCGCAGCCGTCCGCTCGAGTCACGAAAGAGGCGGTGCAGGTCGAGCAGCTCGGCCCCGTGGCGAGCGGCGATCTCGGCGACCAGGCGGTTGTAGGTGCGGATCGCGGTCGTGAAGCCCTCGTAGCGGTCACGCGCGGGCGGGGTC
This sequence comes from uncultured bacterium, assembly GCA_937911525.1. Classification (GTDB taxonomy): domain Bacteria; phylum Planctomycetota; class J058; order J058; family J058; genus NORP233. The sequence goes on along the minus strand of CALDQK010000500.1, from coordinate 6,534 downwards.
GTGACGCAGATCAGGCGGACCCGGGGCAGGCGGGCGCGGACCTGGCGCACGATCTCCTCGTAGTGGCGCGAGGCGCCGGGGATCCCGCTCCCGTCGCGGTGGATCTGGTTGACGCCTACGAGGAGCACGACGACCGCGGGGCGGGTGTCGAAGATCGAAGGGCCCATGCGGCTGAGGACGCCGCGGGGCGCCCCGACCCGGTCGGCGCTGATCCCGCGGTTGAGCACGCGCGGGGCGAGGGTCGGCAGGTAGCGCTCGACCCGGCGCGAGTGCTTCCAGCCCTCGGTCAGGGAGTCGCCCACGAGCACGACGTGGTCGTCGCGGCTGAGCGCGCGGTTCTCGCGCTCGAAGAGCGCCACGCGCTCGTGGTAGTGACGGACGAAGCGGTCTTGGCCCAGGGCGGTCGCGGCGCAGAGCAGGACGAGCGCGGGGGCGAAACGAGCGACGGTCACCAGGGCCTCCTCGGGGCGGGGCCGTCTCCCTCTTTCTCGTCTCACGTTCATGCAGCCTCGGGGCCGGCGGCTAACTCCTGCGGGGACGCAAAGAGGTCAACCAGGTTTGGGCGAATGAGACGCGTGCGAAGCGCAGGCGTCACCTGAGGAGACATGCTCACACGTGCTGCTTGCGGACGGACCACACGAAGCCGTCGTACCAGAAGTGCATCAAGGTCACGACCATGGCGAAGCAGAAGAGCGCGTTGTGGGCGGCGTCGTTCTTGTGGAGCGGGACCACCGTCACCAGCGCGCCGTAGGCCATGGGCAGCGCGACGAAGAGCGTCAGCGCCAGAGCCAGGCCGAGCCGGCTCGCGCCGACGCGGAGCGCCTTCTTCACGTTGCCGCCTTCGACCCACCACACGATCGCGAAGTACTGCCAGGCGTGGAAGAAGTTCATGATGAAGAAGGCCTGGCCGAAGCTGTTGAAGCCCCAGGTGTAGATCGAGGTCAGCCCGGTGCTCACGAGGAGGAACACCTTGGGGTAGCTGATCCGGTGGCCCTCCTGGCTCAGGCGCCAGTAGCGGTAGACGTAGTAGGCGAGGAAAGGGACGCCGACTCCGACCACGGCCCAGGTCAGGGCGCCGTGGATCGACTGCACGCGGGCGGGGATCGCCGTGAAGAAGGCGGCGCGCGGCGAGTCGATCACGTCGAAGCGCTGGAAGAAGCGCAGGTGGTTGACCAGGGTCGCGCCGGCCACGACCGGGCCGGCGTAGAGGAGGAGGTTGAGCCACAGGTCGAGGGAGCGGCCGACCTCGACGTCGTTGCCGGCCTTGCGCTCGTAGAGCCGGGCCAGCCCGAAGGTCTGCATGCTCGAGTGGTAGAGGTCCCACCACACCGCGAGCACGACGCAGATCACGCTCAGCCAGAGCGAGGCGTAGAGCGCGCAGAACAGGACGAGGGGGACCAGGGTGAAGCGCCAGCGGTGGCGGCGAAACACCTCGCGGTTGCCGTGGCTGCGGACCACGACCAGGACGAGGTGGGCGGCGATGAAGGTCCCAATGAAGAGGTTGCTGAGGAAGACCGGCCGCTCGAGCACCCACACCGGCTGCTTGGCGAAGGCGGTGTCGCTGATCAGGGCGCCGAGCGCCAGCGCGATCAGGGGCATGTAGAGGAAGTGGAAGCAGTCGAAGGCGGGGCTGACCAGATAGAGCGAGGCCCGCTCGGCCTGGGCTGCAGGCGAAGCGGGCTGGGGCTCGGGGGCCGGGGTCGAGCTGGGGAGGGGCGCCTCTGCCATGGCGCCCCAAGGTATCAGTCTTCGCCGAGGGGCTGGCTGCGGAAGCCAGGGACGAGGGTGGTCGCGACCTCCGCGTCGGCTTCGGCGGCGACGCTCAGCTCGGGGGTCGGGATCGGCTTCAGGTCGAGGACGTCGGGGAGCTGCTGAACGGGGCGGCTGCGCAGGGACTGGCCGGCGAAGAGGATCCGCAGCCTCTCGCCCTTGGCCACGTGGACCTCCTGGAGCACGGTGCCCGTGTTCTCGAGCGTCGCGAGCACCTGCTGCTGGGTGTATTCGGTCGAGGTCTTGTTGGCGGCGCCAGCCACGAGCAGCCCGGTCCGGCGAGCGACGTCGTGGACCCAGCGGTAGCGGCTGCCGGTGAAGCTGACCTCTTCGTTGCGCCCGGTGCCGGCGGCGTGGCAGGAGCTGCTGTAGATCTTGGCGTCCTTGGTCATGCCGACCTTCAGGGAGGCGATATAGCGCTCGAAGAGGGCCATGTTCATCTTGCCGCTGACCTGGCTCGCGCCGAGGAAGCCGCGCAGGGAGTGGCCGTCCCAGCCGCCGTGGCCGATCACGACCAGGCGTGAGAAGGGGGCGTCGGCCGAGGCCTCGAGGAGCTCGATCGTGTCCTCCTGGTTCTCGGCGCCGAAGATCACGACCTCGTAGCCCTTGGGTCGGTAGTAGTCGCGCAGGCGGCGGGCGTAGACCACGAAGGCCGGGCCGTCTCCGTCGTGGTGCAGGTCGGGGATCAGGAGCACGCGCTTGGTGCGCTGCTGCGGCGCGGGGAAGTCGGGGCGCAGGCTGAGCTTCCCGTTGAAGGAGCTGCCCTTGTAGAAGTGGCCGCGGTAGCCGCCCTGGTGGGGGAACACGAAGAGCGAGCGCTTCTCGCCGTCGAGGTGGTTGCGCTTGGGCAGCTCTTGGCTGCCGATCTCGAGGGTGGGGTTGCCGCTGTCGTCGCTCAGGCGGATCCAGCCGGGGTAGCCGCCGGCGGGGCGGACCTGCGCCATGCCATCTTCCTCCGCGAGGATCTCGACGCGCTGGCCGCGGTGGAGGAAGCCTTGGCGGGTGCTGCGGTCCTTGGTTCCGTAGCGGCGCAGGGCGCGGAAGCGGACGGTGCCCTCACGCGCGTGAGTGCCCAGGATCCGGTCCGCGATTCCGTCCTGCTCGGGCTGCTGGAGCAGGCTGCGGTCGGCGGCGAAGAGGTAGCCGCCGACGACGCGTTCGCCCACGAGGGTCTCGCTGCCAGCCTCGCTGCGCAGGGTCAGGGTGGGGCGCTCGCCCAGCTGCAGCTCTCCGCGTCCCTGGTGGACCGTCTCGTCGGGCTTCTCCTGGTAGCGGAGGCGGAACTCCTGGGCCTGGGCGCTGGCGGCCAGGGTCAGGAGCAAGCAAGTGAGTGTGGCGGTGGTGCGGGTCATGGCAGGTCTTCCGGGGTCCCAATCTCTGGGTGGGACCAGCGCACGGTCTTTGCCAAGCCCTTGGATTCAGCTCAAGAGCCTCGATTTCAGCGACCTGGGTGGGGAAGCGTCCGGTCCGGACGTCCAGTCTGGACAGCGCCACTTCCGGCTCGCTCAGCCGGGACGATTCAGGGACCGATCGAGGCTGCGGTTCGAAATCCGTTCCAGAGGTGCCGCGCGCCCGGGTTCCAGGACAGGGGTCGGGTGGTCGAGAGCACCTCGAGCTCGCTGAGGGCGGTCAGGAATCCTCCCCCGCGATCGACGCGGGGGGTGGGGTCCTGGCCGAGCTCCTGGGCGAGCTCGGGGGTCAGGAGGGGGTCGACCAGGCGGCCTGCGGCGAGGCACCAGGCGCCGAAGCCTTCCCAGAACACGTCCGCGACCCAGTTGTTCACGTTGCCGGCGCAGTCGTGGAGCCCGAGCGGGGACACTCCGGCTGGGTAGCGTCCGATCGGGCTGGGGCGGCCGACCTGTCCCGCGAAGTTGCAGAGGTCCCGTCGGGGGAAGGCGTCGCCCCAGGGGAAGGGGCGCCCGTCGGTGCCTCGGGCGGCGCGCTCCCACTCGGCGCTGGTCGGCAGTCGCCTCTCGAAGAAGCGCGCGCAGGCCTCGGCCTCGAAGTAGCTCAGCCCGCAGGCGGGTTGGTCGTCGCGGGCGAGCTCGTGGTGCTCGAAGGAGCGGGGCATGTCGACGCGTTCGCGCTGGAGCCACTGCCAGCCCTCGCGGCTCCAGAGCTGGCTGTCCTCGTAGCCGCGGGCGTCCAGGAAGGCCCGGAAGCGGCGGTTGGTCACGGGGTGCACGTCGATCGCGAAGGCGGAGAGCGTGACCTCGCGCTGCGGCTGCTCGGCGGGCGAGGCGAAGAGGTCGCTCGAGGAGCGGCCCATGAGGAAGGAGCCGGCGGGGACTTCGACCTCCGCCGTGTCGTCGATCGCCTCCCCGCTCACTTCGCCTCCTTCAGGGCGCCGACGCCCGCCAGGGCGGACCAGGCCGCGTCACGCAGGACGCCGGTCGCGAGCTTGCCCGGCGAGACGGTGCGCTCGTAGTCGTAGCGCTCGTCTTCCCAGTCGCTCTCGTGGATCAGGTAGCCGAGCTCGTCGTTGCCGAGTCCGACGACCAGTCCGACCTCGCTCGAGATCCGCCGATCGAGCTCGAAACCAAGCTTGGGCAGCGCTTCGCCTGGCAAGGAGAGCAGCACCACGGGTCCGAATCGCAGGGCCATGACCTCGCTGGGGGTGTAGCCGCCGCTCACGAAGGGGCGCGGGCCGAAGATCCCGAAGAAGGCGCCGACGTGAAAGCGGCGCAGCTGGATCGGCACGTAGACCGGCTGACGCGCGCAGCGCAGCTCGAGCTCCGCCGGCAGGGGGCGCCCGGGCGCCAGGGCCGCGAGCGCCAACTCGCCCACTGCGCGGCCGATCCGTTTGGCCTCGGCCAGGGTTCGGCCGCCCTGGCGGTCGACGGTGACCATGCCGCCCAGCGCGCCGTTGAGGAAGAGCGCGACCCCAGGCCGGCTGGCCTCCACGGTGGCGTAGAGGGCGCCCGGGAAGTCGGGTGAGAGGACGGTGTTGCTCGACCCGAGGGTCTCGGGGTGGCAGGCAAAGTGGACCAGAGTCGCGATCGGCGACCCGTCCTCCCGGTCGAAGGCGACGCTGGTCACGCGGCGGTCGATCAAGGTCGGTTCGCGTCGGTTCTTGCTCACCCCGAGCAGGGGGGCTTCGACCTCTCCCCAGCGCAGGCGAGCCGGCTCCAGCCTCGAGATCGCAAGCTCCGCCGCGCGGACGATTCCGCTCAGCACCTGCTCGGTCACCTCTTCGTCGAGGCCGCTCATGAGGGGGGGGAGTCCCCACATGCCCAAGGTGTCGGGCCCTGCATGGTTGTGGGTGCAGGCGACGAGCACCTGGTTGGGCGAGATCAGCGGGCTCAGCCGGCGCCGCACTTCTTCGACCTGGTAGTGGTGAAGTCCGATCAGGTCACAGCCGACCACGACCGCGCGCAGCTCGCCTCGCGCCACGGCGATCGCGCGGGCCGTGATCGAGCCGTCGACCGACTCGTTCTGCTTGAGGATCTTGTAGCCCGCCATGTAGACGGGCTCCCCACGCGGGGTCAGGTCGACCTCGGCTGCCCCTGCCAGGAGCGGACCCGCTGGCGCGCTCCGCTCGATCCGCCTCGGTGTGCGGGAGTGCCGCTCGCTGGGCGGGAAGAAGGCCGCACAGCCGCTGAGAGCGAGCAAGCAAGCGCAGACAAGCAGGGACTTCACCTCGTCATTATGCGCGCTGCGGGTCCTCTGCGTCTCGTCGAGCCCCCGGTCGAGACGCTCCGGTCCCAGCCTGCACGACCCGCAACCACTTCTTCGCTGGCCGCCGGCTTGCGAATCAGCCGATCGGAGGATCCCGAATGCGACCACTCGCTCTGTTCTTGCTCGTTCTCTCCCCAGCCCTGCTCACGGCCAGCGAGGTCACCCCCCGCGCCAAGCTTCGGCGCGAGTTAGCCCAGCTCGGCCCGACGCCAGCGGAGCGCCGCGCGGCCGTTCAGCCAACCGCCGAGCAGGAACAAGACATGAGGAAGCGCATGGCGCGCTGGATCCAGCGGGGCCAGGCCGGCGACGCCGCGCTCCGGCGAGAGCAGCGTCGCGACGAGCTCCTCGAGCGTTACGGCTCGAGGTCCTATCCCCTTCTGCGGGAGGGCTTGGACTCCAAGGCGTATTGGATCCGCCGCACCTCGGCTCAAGCCCTCGGGATCCTGCTCGAGCGACACGCCAGCCAGATTCGCTGGCTGCTCTACGCCGACGACGCGGTGTCAGCGCTGATCGAGGAGATCGGCACGGGACCTCGCCCCGAGCGAATCGGCTACCGCGAGGAGCTCGACGCCCTGCTCGAGGCGATCACCCAGCGAGACGCCATCGAGGACAGCGATCGCGAGTGGTGGACCCCGGAGGCCATGGACCGCCGCGACGCTCAATGCCAACGCCAATGGCGCGAGCTCTGGCGCGAGGAGCACGAGCGCTGGCGCAAGGAGCGGGAAGGGATCGCTCGCAAACGGCGGCGCCTGCAGGCCCAGCTAGCACGCGTGGACTAGCCTCACACAACCGAAAGTTCTGCCAAGCACCCCGCCCGCCGCCGCGCCGCCGAGCCCCCGCCGCGGTCATTCCGCGACCCCGCGAGCCCGCTTCGGCGAGCCGGCCGGACGTAGCGGCAGCCCCGACCCGAGGGCCGGAGCTGCCTGGCGCTGGCGGGCCAAGCACCGTCGGCCCTACCGCCCCCGCGCCAGCCGCTCCACGCTCTCCAAGAAGGTGGAGATCCGGTCCTTGGACGCTCTAGTCTGGAAGTCTCGCGGTTCCGGGCGGGTTGCGCGCGGCGATTCACCGCGGAGACGCAGAGACCGC
>CALDQK010000499.1 GCA_937911525.1 uncultured bacterium | reverse complement strand
GCGTCGCGGCGCGGGGGCGGGGCGGGCACGTGACCGCGGCGCGAGCAGCCGATCACGGCGCACCCGCCGAGCTCGCTGAAGCACTCCGAGTGATAGGCGGTCAGGCAGTCGGGGCACACCCGCTGCAGCTGACCCGCGAGGAGTTCTTTGCAGAGCGGGCAGCTCTCAGCGCTCTGGCGAGGCCGGACCCTCATGCTGCTCAGTCTGTGGGGGCCCACGGGCTCCAGCAAGGGCCCCTGGGCGCCCGGCGCTGCGGGACCTGCGTCAGCCCTTATGGTGTGCCCCCTGCGCGAGCCGACGAAACGAGGAGGTCCCTTGACTCAGCAGCCTGTCCCCACGCCCTGTGGCGCCTGGAGCTCGCCGATCACCGCCGACGAGATCGTGCGCGGCACGATCGGTCTCTCGAGCGTGCAGCTGCGCGGCGACGAGGTGTTCTGGCTGGAGCGGCGCCCCAACGAGGGCGGCCGGAGCGTCGTCGTGCAGCGCCTCGCGGACGGGAGCACCCGCGACCGCACGCCCGAGGGCCGCAACACCCGCACCCGCGTGCACGAGTACGGCGGCGGGGCTTACGGGCTGACGCCGGACGGCGTCGTCCAGTGCGACTTCGCCGACCAGCGCTGGTGGCGCTCCTTCGACGACGAGCGCGAGGGGCGCGTCCTCAGCGACACGGGCTATCGGCTGGCGGACCCCGACTACGACCGGGTTCGGGGGCGGCTGCTCTGCGTCCAGGAAGACCACATGGACGACTTCGAGCCCAAGAACCGGCTGATCTCGGTCGACCTCGAGGGCGGCGGCCCGCCGGTGGTCATGGCCGAGGGCAACGACTTCTACGCCGCCCCGCGCGTCTCGCCCGACGGCTCGCGCCTGGCCTACCTGACCTGGAACCACCCCCACATGCCCTGGGACGAGTGCGAGCTGTGGGTCGTCCACTTCGGCGACTTCAGCCAGCCGGGGATCCGCGAGCGGGTGGCCGGCGGGGAAGGCGTCAGCGCGACCCAGCCCCGCTGGGCACCCAACGGCGACCTGATCTGGTGCGACGACCGCAGCGGCTACTACAACCTCTACCGCTACCACCAGGGCGAGACCCGCTCGCTCTGCGAGCTGCCCTACGACTTCGCCCCGCCGATGTGGACCTTCGGCGGCAGCAGCTACGCCTGCCTCGACGAGCGGCGCCTGGTCGTGAGCTGGCTCGAGGGAGGGCTCTGGAAGCTGGGGCAGCTCGACTGCGGGCCCGCGGTGCCCGAGCTGGCCGCCTCCGAAGAGCGGCCCGGGCTGCCCGCCGACCCGCTGGAGCGGATCGAGCTGCCCTTCACCTCGATCCGCGACCTGCAGGTCAACGCGACCCACGCCGTGTTCGTGGGCGGGACCTCGGAGGCCATGGACGCGGTGGTCCGCCTCGACCTCGCCAGCAAGGAGGTCGAGGTCCTGCGCCGCGCCGGTGACCTCGAGCTGGACCCGGCCCTGATCTCGCCCGCCCAGCCGATCGAGTTCCCCACGACGCTGGAGGGTGAGGACACGACGGCCTACGCGCTCTATTACGCACCCAAGAACCCCGCCCACAGCGTGCCCGAGGGCGAGCGCCCGCCCCTGCTGGTGCTCAGCCACGGCGGCCCGACCAGCATGGCGCAGGCGGGGCTGAACGTGGGGATCCAGTTCTGGACCAGCCGCGGGTTCGCCGTCGTCGACGTCAACTACGGCGGGAGCAGCGGCTACGGGCGGGCCTACCGCGAGCGCCTGCGCGGGCGCTGGGGGGTCGTCGACGTGACCGACTGCGCCAAGGCCGCCGAGCACCTCGTCGCCGAGGGCAAGGCCGACGCGGAGCGGCTCGCGATCCGCGGCGGGAGCGCCGGCGGCTACACCACGCTCTGCGCGTTGACCTTCCGCGACACCTTCAAGGCCGGCGCCAGCCACTTCGGGGTCAGCGACCTCGAGGCCCTCGCGCGCGACACCCACAAGTTCGAGTCGCGCTACCTCGAGGGCCTGATCGGCCCCTGGCCCGCCGAGAGCAAGCTCTACCAGGAGCGCTCGCCGATCCACCACACCGACCAGCTCAGCTGCCCCGTGATCCTCTTCCAGGGGCTCGAGGACGAGGTCGTGCCGCCCAACCAGGCCGAGAAGATGGTCGCCGCCCTGCGCGAGAAGGGGATCCCGGTCGCCTACGTCGCCTTCGAGGGCGAGCAGCACGGGTTCCGCAAGGCCGAGAACATAAAGACCGCGCTCGAGGGCGAGCTCTACTTCTACGGGCGCGTGTTCGGCTTCACCCCCGCGGGCGAGCTCGAGGCGGTCCTGATCGAGAACCTCGAGTAGGCCAGCGCTCCCGCGACGAGGTGGCGCCCGCTACAGCCCGTCTGGGGAGTGCTGGCAAGGCGCGAGGAGCGAGGCAGCCCTCGGCCTGGCTCCGAGCCGACGAGCAACGCAGCCAGCGCTCCCCGGACGGGCTGTAGCTAGCCGGCCCAGGTTTCGTCGAAGTAGGTCCGCCCCTTGAACTGGGGAAAGAAGCGCTCGCGCAGCTCGCGCAGCTTGCGCGCGACCTGGCCCGCGTCGCCGGGGCGGTTCTGAGGCAGCTTCTCGAGCAAGCTCGCGACGAGGTCCTCGAGGGGGCGCGGCACGCCGTGGAGCGAGCTCATGGGCGGCGGCACCTCGCTGCGGACTCGCTCCAGGCGCTGGACCAGGTCCTCGCCGCTGGCGAACTCGAAGGGCGGCCGACCGCAGATCATGTGGAAGATCGAGGCTCCCAGGCCATAGAGGTCGGCGCGGGGGCCGGCCTCGCGGGCCGAGCGGGCCTGCTCGGGGGCCACGTAGGGGAGCGAGCCCATGCCCAGGTTGAGGCTCGTGATCGTGTTGTCCGAGAGGTGCTTGCCCAGGCCGAAGTCGGTCAGCTTGGCGATCCCCTGGTGAGTCAGGAGCACGTTGCTGGGCTTGATGTCGCGGTGCACGATCCCGGCCGCGTGGACGGCGGAGAGGGCGTGGGCCATCTCCTCGCCGACCTTGAGCGCCTCGGGCACCGTGACGGGCTGTCCGCGGTCGATGCGGGCCCGCGCGCTCGGGCCGCGCACCAGCTCCAGCACCAGGTAGGGGGTCTCCTCGGCCAGGCGCACGTCGTAGAGCTGCACGATGTAGGGCGAGACGACCTTGGTGTAGAGGCGGGCCTCGCGGAGGAAGCGCTGGTAGTCCTCGGACTCGGCGTCCTTGACGGGCGCGGTCAGGACCTTGATCGCAACCTCGCGCCCGAGGAGCTTCTGGCGGGCGGCCCACACGGTGCTGAGCCCGCCGCGCCCGGCCAGGCCGAGGACCTCGAACTCCTCCCGGGGCAGGAAGGGGAGCGAGAACAGGTTCCGGGTCGACTCGTCCCGGGCCAGCATCTTGATCCGGATCGGGATCTCGCCGATCACGATCTCCTCGCTTCCGTAGTGGAGCGAAGGCGAGTTGGGCGCCAGCGGATGACCGCCGAGGAGCGTCCCGTTGCTCGAGCCGAGGTCGGTCAGCCACACCCCGTCCTGCTTGTGGTCGAGCTTGAGGTGGCGGCGCGAGACGCTGCGGTCCTCGATGTGGAAGTCCACGTTGCGACCGCGCCCGATCACCATGGAGTCCCCGCGCCGGAGCACGTGGCGCTGCTCCTGGCCGCGGAGGTTCGTGGATATCTCCGCCCGGAGAGCCATGTCGACGAAGATAGCGACCCGAGGTCGTCCGAAACAACGTCGAACGATGTTTGCCCAGCCGGCTGACTGGGTACACGCGAACGCCGAAACCCACTCGGGTCTCGGCGCTCGGCGTAAAGCTAGGGTGTGTCGATTAGAGGCTGGCGCGGACGGTCAGGTAGTCCTTGTCGACCGTCAGCCGCGGCGAGGTCAGCTGCAGGCCGAGGGGCAGGGCCGGGATCGGGATCGCGGGGATCTGCGCCTTGTAGATATCCAGCACCATGGGGATCAGGGCGTGGATCGCGTCCTCGATCCCCTGGTCCTCGATATCGCCGGCGGGCTCGCGGATCACGTCGCTGGTGACCGTGGGCAGGGCCAGGTTGCCGATCTTGAGCTTGTCGTTCTCGACCGTGATCGCGGCCTGGGCGCGGGCCGCGAAGCGGAGGGGGAACACCTCCACGTTGGGGCCGCCGTCCATGTAGTCG
>CALDQK010000498.1 GCA_937911525.1 uncultured bacterium | reverse complement strand
GGAGGCACGGGGGGGGGCGCGCTCGGCCCAGTTTAAACGCTAACGAAATCAGATCCGACGCAACGCTGGGGAACTCTGACGAACTCATCTCCGGTTAAACTCTGACAAAATATCTCTGTTCGAACGGTAATGACCCCTCGCGGAGGGGCCGAGGTCGGTGCGGTCGGTGAGGGGCCGAGGTGGGGGGGCCCCCCCGCGGTCCCCCCCGCGAGGCTGTTCCCTCAGGCGGCGCCAGAAGGGCCGCCCGGGGGGGCGAAGGTGGGGGAGCCCCCCCGCCCCCTCCCTCGCGCGCGCGCGCCCCGCCGCCAGGCGAGGGACCAGCGCCGCGCGCCCGGTCCGCGCTGGACCACGCTCAGCAGGTGCCAGGTCAGGTCCTCGGTGCGGTGGGTCAGCTCGGCGTCGCCGGGGTGGCGGTCGAGCCAGCTCAGGGCCAGCCCCACCTGGGCGGGGTCGCGCTGGGCGAGCAGGAGGGGCAGCGCGTCCAGGGGCAGGCGCCGCGGCTTGGTGCTCGAGGCCCAGCTCGGCCAGCCCGGCGGCTCGACGTTGGGCTCGCCCGGCGGGGGCAGGTCGCGCAGGGTCTCGAGGGCCAGCGCGCGACTGCCGCGCCGGCCATGGCGCCGACGGGGGCCGCCTCCGACCACGAAGCTCCACAGCGCGCCCCAGCTGCGCGCGTCGCCGTAGCGGGCCAGGACCTCGACCGCGCGCCGCAGCAGCTCTTCGTCGGCGTCGCTCTCGAGGAGCAGGCGCGCGCAGGGCTCGTGGGCGCCCTCGAGCTCGAAGCGCCAGGCGCAGGAGACGTGCAGCTGGTCGTCGCCGGCGGCCTCGAGCAGCGCCGGCAGCTCCGGGGCCTCGCTCGGCGGCAGGCGCAGGAGCGCCTCGCGCGCGGCGTGGTAGGCCGGCGAGTCGTGGCGCAGCCAGCGGGCCCAGTGCTCCCAGCTGGGCGAGGGCGGATAGGTCAGCGCGGCGAAGGCCGCGCGGGCCTGCTCGCGGGGGCGCTCGACCTCGAGGTAGGCCGTCAGGCTGGAGCTCGCGAGGGCGGGCGGCTGGGCCGCCAGCACCGAGAGCGGCGCGTGGGGGTCGCGCGGGTCGAAGGTCGCGGCCGCCAGAGCCGCCGCGCTGGGGTCGGCCGCCAGGGCCTCCGCCGCGACGTCGCGCAGGCTGGCCCGGGGCGCGTTGAGCAGCGGGAGCAGGCGCTCGACCCGGGCCCGGTTCAGGCCGCCCGGGGGCAGGTCGGTCAGCAGCTCGACGGTGACCCCCGCCTCGCTGGAGTCGAGGGCCGCGTCGAAGGCCTCGCCCGGGTCGGCCAGCTCGTTGCGGAGCAGGAGCTTCCAGGCCGCGACCCGCCGCTCGGCCAGGGCGGAGGCGAGGTCCGCCTCGAGCTCCTTGCGCTCGAGCAGCGTCCGGCGCGCGAGGGGGCCCAGGCAGAGGAGCAGGCAGCGGGAGAGGTCCTCGAGGGCGGCCAGCGCCCTGGCGCTCGGGGCGTCGCCGCTCAGGGTGACCACACCCTGCCCGAAGCTCGCGCCGCTGGCGACGAAGTCGGCGTAGCTCGGCGGCTCGAGGTCGCCTTCGCGGCGCAGGGCGATCAGGCCCTGGACCCAGAGCGCGAAGGTCGCCTGGGCGCGCTCGCGCTCGTCGTCGCGCACGACGCCGTGGTCGGCGAGGGAGGCGTCGACGAGCGCCCGCAGCAGGGCCTCGCGCGCGTCGGCGGCCATCTCATCCAGGCGCGCCAGGACGCGGTGCAGGCGCCCCGAGAGGTCGAGGGGCAGACGGAGCAGCCCCTCGAGCAGCTCGCCGGGGGCGGCGTGGATCAGCTCGAGCAGGCGCCCCTCGAGGGCGTGCTCGGCTAGGGAGACGCGGCCGAGCAGGTCGCGGCCGCGGTCGTAGGCCAGCAGGCCCTCGACGAAGCCGGGCTGGCTGGCCCAGCGGTTGGCGAGCCGCTGCTGCCCCTCGAGGTCGATGTGCCCCTCGGGCAGCGAGAGCGCCGCCCGCGCCTCGGCGGGGCGCCCGGCCAGGCGCTCGTTGATCACCCCGCGCACGACGCCCGAGCTCTCGACGAGCACCGCCGCCAGGAGGGTCGCGTCGACCTCGACCACCTCGGCGGGGCTGAGGGCGCGGACCACGTTGGCCCGGTTCTCGGCGTTCTGGCCGCGCAGGGCGAGGGTCAGCTCGAAGGGCCTCATGCCTCACCTCCGCCCGTCGGCGCGGCTCGCAGCGCGCCGAGGAAGCGGCCCCCTTGCTCGGGTTTGATCATGCGCACGTAGGCAGCGTAGCCGAGCATCTGCCGTCGCTCTGCCCGATCGCGGAAGCCTTCGCGCGAGACCCGGTGCACCGCGGCTCGAAAGCGACGCAGCGTCTTGCGGTCGATCCCCGGGCGCTCGTTGACGACGACCCCCGTGACGCGCTGCTGGCGCCCGGCGCGGCTGACGAACACCTTGTCGCGGTTGAGCTGGAAGCCCTCGTCGCGGAGCACCCGCGCGATCGTGCCCAGGAGCGGGCCCACCCGCTCGCGGGCCGCGTCTTCGCCCGAGAAGGTCAGGTCGTCGGCGTAGCGGGTGTAGGTCCAGCCGTGCTTGTCGGCGTAGCCCGCGAGGCGGCGGTCGATTCCGCGCGCGATCTGGTTGGTCAGCTCGGGGCTGGTCAGCGCGCCTTGCGGGAGCGAGCGCGGGCCGCTCGCCACGTAGAGCGTCCGCCCGTCCACCTCGGCGGCGACGCGCTTGGCCTCGGTGGTCAGGAGCGCGAGCAGCGTCGCGACCATGCCGGAGTAGCCGAGCGAGCCGAAGTAGCCGCGGACGCGCGGGAAGGTGATCGCGCCGAAGAAGTCGGTCACGTCCGCCTTGACCAGGATCGCCCGCCCGCAGTGGGGCTGGGCGTTGGTCAGCGTGCTGCGGCCCGCCACGAAGGCGTGGGCCGGCTCGGGCGCGCTGAGCTTGCTCAGGATGTGGTCGCGCACGCCCTGCTGCGCGGCGCGCAGGGCGCGGCGCGGGGCGGCGATCGTGCGCACCCCGCCGGAGCTCTTGGGGATCTGGAACTGGCGGTAGTGGCTGACCTCGGCCACGTCGCGGTGGTAGGTCAGCCAGCGCAGGCGGCGCATGTCCAGGCCGAGCAGGGCGGCGAGGTCGCCCGCGTCGTTGAGGAGCGGCAGCCCGCGCCGCTCGAGGGCGGCGGCGTCGCTCTTGATGTCGTCGAGCTGGCCCGAGACGCCGCGCCCCGCGAAGAGGACCTCGCGCGTCAGCCGGCGCTGGAGCGCCGCCGCGCGGGCGCGCTTGGCCTCGGCCTTGGCGAGCCGCGCCGCGCGCCGCTCTTCCTCGAGCTGCTCGGCGCGACGCTTGGCTTCAGCGGCCTCGACGCGGGCGGTCTTACGCGGGTCCGTCACCGGAGCGAGTCGAACCTCGCCCTAGCCCTGACCTGAGTGATCCCCTCCACGCTCGACTCCCGCGTCCGCTCGCTCCCTGAAGACAGCACGCCCTCGCCGCTGCCGCCTCGAGGGCTAGCAGCGACGAGCGCGCGCGAGACTCACCCAGAAAGATTCGTACTCCTCCCCAGGACCGTGAGGGTCGAATCAGCGAACGGACCGGGTCCACCCGCCCCGTGGGGGGGATCTATCCCGAGGATTTCCAAATTCGCCCCAGTAAGGGATAGATCCCCCCCACGGGGCAGGGTGGACCCGGTCCGGAGCAAAAGTAGGGACCCTCGCGGTGAAGTGTTGGGCACGATGCCCGACCGCGGCGAAACGCCGCGAGAACGCTACCTCCTCTTTCTGAGTGAGGCGAACCTAGCGAGCGGGTCCGACAGGGCGCGGCGAGCCCGGCTCAGCTCCCGAGCAGCTCCGGCGGGCTGGGGTCGCGGACTCGGCGGACGCGGCTGTCGTCGAAGAACAGACCCTCGTCGTCCTCCCAGCGAAAGCTGCTCGCGGCCTGGACCCACTCGAACCACCACTCGGAGGCTTGCGAGAAGATCCCCCCCGTCGCCGCCGACGTAGAGGTTGGCGACGTTGGTCAGCTCTGGGGTCGGCCAGGCGTTGCGCGGGTAGCGGTACTCCAAGCCGAAGGCGTTCGGCTCGTGCTGGCTGGTGAAGGCGTCCGAGCGGACGCTGACGGGCGGCAGCCCGCCCCAGCGGAAGAGCTCGCGCGAGCCCGTGGCGCAGGCGTGCTCCCACTCGTCCGGGCTGGGGAGTCGGCAGCCTTCCTGGGCGAGCGCTTGGACCAACGCTGCGTGGGCTTCGGCGGTTTCGTAGAGCGGGTCGCCCTCTGGCAAGAAGTCGGCTCCAGCGCGCCGCGGCGACCGCTCGATCAGGAAGGGCTCGAGCTCGACCTCGCGCGCCGGCGCTAGCTGTTGGCTCAGCCACTGGATCGTGGCCTGATCCGCTTCGGGATAGGCAGGGACGCCCAGGGCTCGACCCAGGTCGCCGCCCCAACCCAGCTCCACGCGTCCGCCTGGAATCAGGATCCACTCGACGACTCCCTCCGGCACCAAGGGGTCGTGGGGTGGCGGAGGGGGGCTGGGTCCGTGAGCGACGAAGTGTTCGAGCGCCTCTCTAGCCTCGGGTGGCAGCTGGCTCTGGGCCTCACGGATCCGCTCCAGCTGGTCCTCTGCGCCCGGCAGGTTCATGAACTCAGGGGGGAGCGGACCGCCGAGGAACATTCCGAGGAAGCCGCGAGCCATTCCCATGTCTGGCGTGAAGCCAGGGGGCATGGCGTCGCGCTGGGCGGCTTCGATGCGCGCTTGGCGATCGGCCCACTCGGGGTCCTCCAGCTCGGAGAACACCAGCACCTCGTGCGACTCGTCGCCCAGCTCGAAGCGTTCGACGCGCGAGAAGGCGAGCTGGCCGCTGCGGAGGCTGAGGAGCTCGCCCAGGCGCTGCTTAGTGTCGAGGGAGGTCGAGTCCCAGCGAGAGGCCTCACAGAGGTAGCGCAGGGCCTTGCGGAAGGGCGGGCCCGCCTCGCTGCGGAGGCTGGCGGCGGCCAAGCGAATGGCCGTGGTCTCGCTGGGGTCGGCTTCGAGTTCGCGTAAGAGGGCGCGCAGGTCCTGGTCCATTAAGGCCCAGCGTAGCCATCCCATAGGCGCGCTGCGATGCGGAGGCGCGGGCGGACCGGCCAGGCCCTTCGCCCCACTGGAGTGCTGCGGGGCTACTAGGCAGCGCCCCGATCCAGCAGGGCGGCCAGGCCGCTCTTCTTGCGCTTGCGCGAGGGGCGGCGGCGGGGCTGGCTGGGGGCGGCGGCCTCGGCGCCGGCGCTGGTGGTGACGCGGGCGCGGGCCAGCATGACCAGGGCGTTCTCGACCTCGCAGGCGCTGTCGGGGGTGGCGGTCATCTCCTGGGTCATGGTCTGGTCGGTGGTCGAGAGGTCGTCGCGCAGGGCGCGGATCGCCTCGACGCGGGCCAGGGCGGCCTCGATCTGGTGGTAGCTGGTCTGACGCTGGATCTCGGGGGTCTGGCTGCGGAGCGCGCTCTCCTCGTCGAGGGGCAGGGCCTGGGTCGAAGAGGCCCCGTTGGCCTTGGCGACGTCGCTGGGGATATGGACGTGGCCGCGGACGGCGGCGCGCAGGCGCCGATCGTCGTCGAGGCTGATCAGGCCCTTCTCGATCAGGCGGCTGCCGACGCGCATGCAGCGGCGCTCCTGGGCGAAGAGGGTCTTTTGATACTTGAGCGCGGCGCGCAGGTCGCGCTTGGACACGAGCCCCTCGCGGAGGGCGACCTCGGCGTAGGCCTTGTCGCTGCGGCGCGTGACGCGATAGCGCAGGTGCGAGCGGAGGCGCTCCATGCGACGCACGGAGAGGATTCGACGCTCGAGGAGGACTCGCTCGGGGCTAACGCGACGGACCTTGGCCTCGCGCGCCACCTGGCGGACCACGTCGGGCTCGAGATAGCCCCGATCAAGGGCGACCTTCAAGAGCTCTCGGCTGGTCTCGTTCATGGGTTCTGGGTCTCTTCGTGGGTTGGTGTTGGGCAGCTATGCGCAACCTCCGCTCCAAGCGAGATGCTCCGTCGGCGCTGGACTTAGACCGACGCAGCGATGGCCTGAAACGTTTCGGGCCCAAAACTCGGACTGGAACTGGTCCAGAAATGGAACGGGCCGTAACGCGGCGCGTGAGCTCGTTAAGCGATCGCGGGTGTACGAGTTATGTCAGCGCCGCCGGCTAGGGTGCGCCGCGATGGCTCGGCTCTCCTTCGATCGCGGCAGCCTGCTCCTCGCCGACGTGGACCCCGGCTTGGCGGGGCAGGTCCCCCTCGCCAGGCACGACCCGCGGGTCGGGGCGTGGCGGGCGCCGGCGCACGTCTATCACCTCGCGGTTCGTCTGCTCGTCGCGCAGGGGGTCGAGTTCGCCGACGAGGCGCGGGCTTACGAGGAGCTGGACCTGCCGCCTGCGTCCGAGGACGTCGTCCCCCGCGACTATCAGCGGGAGGCGATCGAGGCCTGGCAAGGAGCGCAGCGGCGCGGGATGGTCGTGCTCCCGACCGGCGCGGGCAAGACCCTGGTGGCAGAGCTGGCCATCGCGGCCACCCGGCGCAGCACCTTGGTCGTGGTCCCGACCCTCGATCTGCTCAACCAGTGGTTCGACCGGCTGGCGACCCGCTTCGGCGAGGAGCTCGTGGGGACCATCGGCGGGGGGAGCTTCGAGCCGCGAGCGCTGACCGTGATCACCTACGACTCGGCCTATCTGCACCTCGAGCGCCTCGGCAAGGACTACGGGCTGCTGATCTTCGACGAGGTCCATCACCTCCCCGGGCCGAGCTACATCCAGACGGCGCGGATGGCGCTGGCCCCCTTCCGGCTCGGCCTGACCGCGACCCCGCCCGAGGGCGAGCGCTTGTCGCGCGCGGCGGCCGCCGTGGGGCCCATCGTCTATCAGCGCGGGATCACCGACCTCGAGGGCGAGTTCCTGAGTGACTACGAGGTCCGGCGCCTGAAGGTCGAGCTGAGCGAGGAGGAGCGGGCGGCCTACGACGAGGCCCACGGGCGCTACCGGGCCTTCGTCGCCAGCCGCGGGATCCGCCTGGGCGGGCAGCACGGCTGGGCGCGCTTCCTCGCGGAGACGAGCAAGAGCGAGGAGGGGCGGGCGGCCCTCGCGGCGTGGCGCGAGCAGCGCCGGATCGGGCTGGCCGCGCCGCGCAAGCTGGCGCTCCTCGAGCAGATCCTGGCGGACCACTCGGGCGAGCGGGTGATCGTGTTCAGCCACGACAACGCCTCGGCCTACGAGGTCTCGCGGCGCTTCCTGGTCCCCGTGATCACGCACCAGACGCGGCCGCGCGAGCGGCGGGCGGTGCTGGCTGGGCTGCGGGACGGGACGCTCCCGGTGGTGGCGACCTCGCGCGTGCTCAACGAGGGCGTCGACGTGCCCTCGGTCAGCGTGGGGGTCGTGCTCTCGGGGACGGCGACCGTGCGCGAGCACGTGCAGCGCCTGGGGCGGATCCTGCGTAAGGCCGAGGGCAAGCGGGCCACGCTCTACGAGCTGGTGACCGCCGACACGAGCGAGGAGGGCGCGAGCACCCGGCGGCGGGAGCACGACGCCTATCGCAAGCGCAAGGAGACCTGCGAGGAGCCCTCGTGCTGACCAGCGATCTGCTCGTGGCGCGTGTGCGGCGCGGCAAGGTCCAGCCGGGCTACCTCCCGACCGAAGGACCGGCGGG
>CALDQK010000497.1 GCA_937911525.1 uncultured bacterium | reverse complement strand
AACCTCCAGCGGATCTCGCTCGACGACTCGGGCCAGCAGCGCCTGATCGAGGCCGGCGTCGAGCTCCTGATTCAGTGCGATCCTTTCGACCCGCTCCCGATCCGGCCTGGCGAGTCGGTGATCCTCGGCCGCTCGCCGCGCGACGCGACCCTGGTCCTCCCCCACAAGAACGTCTCTCGCCGCCACGCCGAGCTCGAACGCCGCGACGACCAGGTCTTCGTGCGCGACCTCGGCAGCGCCAACGGGACCTTCATCGGCAAGACCAAGATCGGCCCCGCCTGGGAAGAGCTCCTGATCGGCAAGAAGCTCGGAGTCGGCCCCTTCGTGCTCAACCTCCAGGGCCCCGTCGAAGCCCTGGGACACACGCAGGTCGTCAAGGCCGACCCGAGCGAGTGGAGCGCCACGATCAAGGGCAGCCTCGCGGACACCCCGGTGATCGACATCGTCAACGACGTCGAGATGAACCAGGTGACGGGGATCCTGCGGGTCGAGAGCGGGAAGCTGCGCGCCCTCCTCTCCTTCCGCAACGGCGAGCCCGTCGACGCCGACTGCAACGACGGCAGCAACGGCGACGACGCCGTCCGCAAGCTGCTCGACCTCAAGCACGGCCGCTTCTGGCTCGACCCCGAAGCCACCGTCCCCGAAGAGCAAGCCACCCAGCGCCGCGTAACCCGCACCTTCTCTGAGTTCGCGCTGGAGGACTTCTTCGACGGGTGAGCGACGCGGACCTCCGCCGCGGCGTCCGCGCCCTCCTCTCAGGCGCCCTCAGCGAGCTCGAAGCCGACCAGCTCCAGGCCCTGGCGCGAGCCCTCGAGCGGGAGCGCGCGCGCCGCTGGATCGACGATCGCGCCACCCTGTCCCAGCTGAGCGAGCGCTTGCCCGCCGAAGCCCGCGCCCGACTCGAGGCCCTGCTCTCCGCCCGAGCCGAGATCCCCGAGCTGGCTGACCTCCTCGCCCCCGCCCCCCGCGAGCTGGTCACCGCGGCCGGCTACGACGCCAACGATCTGCTCGAGGGCTACTTCGCCCTGCGGGAGCTGGGGATCGACGACCCCCGCTGGCGCGCGCTGCTCCTGCTCGAGAAGCCTCGCACCCTCGCGACTCGCGAGGGGATCCCCCAGTTCCGCCTCTTCCAGGAGCGCCGCGACCTCGAGTGCGCCCACCTCGCCGCGCTGCGCCTCGGCGCCTGGCTGGACGAGACCCAAGCTCCGGCCGACTGAGACCTGGCCCGACG
Source organism: uncultured bacterium (assembly GCA_937911525.1). GTDB lineage: Bacteria > Planctomycetota > J058 > J058 > J058 > NORP233. The sequence goes on along the minus strand of CALDQK010000497.1, from coordinate 2,588 downwards.
AGTTCACCAGCCTCGCTCCTCGCTAGCGCCCCCACTCCCGCTGCGGGTCGAAGGGCAGCGAAGGGAAGAGCAAGCGGAAGCGCTCGCCGACCAGCGGGCGCAGGGCGGGGTCGACGTCGAGCGGCCCGCGCAAGCCGGCCCGCTTGGCCTCCCGCAGCGCGCTCATGGCCTCCTCTCCCTTGCCCAGCTTCGCCAGCGCGCGCGCCACGAACCACCTCGCCAGGCTCTTGGGCTCGCGGCGGGCCTGGGCCAGCTCGAGCGCGACCTGGGCGTTGCCCTCCGCCTGACGGAGCGGGGCGAGCAGGATCCCCAGCTCCGCTCGCTCACCCGAGGCCTCCTCCAGGCGCCCCCGCGCGCGAGTCAGCTCGTCGACCTCGGGCTCAGCGCCGCCGTAGAGCAGGCGCAAGAGCACGGCGAAGGCCTCGCGCAGCTCGCTGGGGTATGGCTCCTTGTCTCGCGGGCGCGCGGCCTTCGCGGCGCTGGCCCCGAGCTCGACGACGCGACAGGCCTTGTGGAGCTGAGCCACGTCGGCGAGCAGCTCGGGGTCGAGCTCGACCGCGGCCAGCAGGTCTCGCGTGGCATTGGCCGCCCGCCGCAGGCGCGCCTGCTGACGTCCTCGCGCCAGGTAGAGCCGCGCCAGGATCGCGGCGGCCTTGGGCTCGAGCTCCTGGCCCTCGCGGCGCAGGTGCGGGAGCACGAACTCGATCCCGGCGCTGGCGCTCGAGCGCATCTCGTCCCAGAACAAGCGCTGCTTGGCCTCGTCCCGGGCGGCGACCTCCTCGGCGCGCGCGATCTGGCGCAGGTAGCTGCGCCCGCGCCCCAACGCGAGCGCGGCCTTGAACCCCGCCTCCGCCCGGACCTCGGCCAGGAGGGGGTCCTGCTCGATCTGGACGTAGACGTCGAAGCCCCCGTCCAGGGCGCGGCTCAGGGAGCGGAGCGCGCCGTCGCGGTCGCGCTGCACGTTCTGGATTCGCGCCAGCACGTAGTAGGCGAAGGGCGGCGGCTCGCGCGCCTCGAGGGTCGCCGCCACGCAGCTCAGGGCTGGCCCGGGTCGACCGTCGGTCAGCAGGAGCACGGCTCGCAGCAAGAGCATGCCGGGGTGCGCCGGGCGTCGCTCGAGGTAGCGCGCGCTGGCCGCGATCCCCTGGCGCAAGCGCTCCGCGGGACAGCGGTCCTTGCCCCCGAACTCGACGTGAGCGAAGGCCGAGAAGGCCTGCAGGAAGTCGGGGTCGACTTCGTCCTGGGTGTCGCGCTGAGCGATCACCTGGCGAATGATCGACTCCATGTGCAGGTTGACGCGGTCGCCGGTCTTGAACACCACCGCCTCGTCGTAGATCTGGCGGAAGGTCTCCCGCTCGCCCCCCGCCAGCTCGATCAATGCGGCCCAGTCGATCATGGCCCCCGCCAGGCGCAGGGAGCGGACCCGCATGTAGGCGCGCACCAGGTGCAGCTCGGCCTTGCGGCGCGGGTCCCGCTGGCGCGAGACGACCGCGAAGGCCGGCTCCAGGGCGCGGATCCCCGTGACGTGGTCGCCCTGGCGACCCATGGCGGCGGCCCAGGCCTGGGCCTTGGCGCGCTCGTAGATCCGCACGTAGCCGCGCCGGAGCACCTCGACCTGGCGCCGGTCCTCCTCGGCTCCGGCGGCGTTGCCCGCCTCGTCCCGCAGCTCCGAGCGAGCCGCGAAGGCCTCGAGCAGGAGGGGGTCGAGCTCGACGGCCGCGTCGAGGTCCAGCAAGGCCTCCGGCTTGCGGCCGAGGGCGAGCAGGCTGCGCGCCCGCCCCAGGAGCAGAGCTGCCCGCTGCCGCCGCTGGGTGGGCGTGTCCTGGTTGATCCGCTCCAGCGCGTCCCCGAGCGGGGCGAGGGCCTCGGCGTGCCGACCAGCCTCGGCCAGGAGGCGCGCCTGCAGCCGGAGCGCCGGAACCGTCGCCACGCCCAGGCTGAGGGCCTCCTCCAAGGCGCCGAGGGCCTGCTCGGCCTCCCCGCTGCGCGCCAGGCCCTGGGCCTGCGCCAGGTGACCGGCGCCCAGCCAGGGGGCGAGCCGCACGGCGCGCCGCAGCAGCGCCAGGCTGCGGGCGGCGGCCTCCTTGGCCTCCGCCTCTTGCTGCGGTTCCTCGCGCGCCTGCGCCGCCCGCGCCGCCAGGCGTCGACCCCGCAGCAAGGAGCTGAGCCCCTCTCGAACCGGGTCGCTGACCTCGAGGTCCAGCCCGCCGAAGAGGTTGACGGCCAGACGCTGGGCCTCGGTCGCGCGCGCCTCCACCGCCTGACGCTCCTCTCCGGCCGGGAGGAGCTGGGCGCGCAGAGTCAGCGCTTCGGCGTTGCCTGGCTCGCGCTCCAGGAGCGGCCCCAGGGCTGAGAGCGCGCTGGCGTCGTCGCCCCGGGCGCGGAACACCCGCGCCTGCACCAGGGTCGCTCGCGCGACGCCGGCCTGACGAGCCAAGGCCCGCTGGGCGAAGTCGCTGGCCTCCCCCAGCGAGCCGACGGCCAGCGCGAGCTCGGCCGCCTCGAGCTCGGCGCGCAGCGGCGGGTCGCGCTCCAGCACCTCGCGCAGCGCAGCCAGCGCCTCTCGCTCGCGTCCCTGGACGCGCAGC